>JADGBA010000003.1:0-6669 GCA_015231685.1 Candidatus Omnitrophota bacterium
CGGCGGGGCGCACGGGATTTATGTCTTCGAGGACGCCGCGGAACGGGCCGAACTCATGGCGATGTTCGAGAAGTACGAAGTCGACTTCGTGCTCCAGGGCCATTATCACGCGTATGTCGATCAGGAGATCAACGGTGTCCGGTACATCACGTCCGGATCATTCACTGACGGGCTTCTGGACGAGGGGTTGAGGCATTTTCTGGTGTTCAAGGTGCTCGGACCCGAAGTCAGGGTGGAGATGGTGCCGGTCTTAAGAGGCGGGCCCGTAGAGTACAGGGACGGGGAGATTTAGAGAATGCAAGAGTCCAAAGTGATCAAGTTGCCGGCGGCTGAGACCCTGGCCTTCGAGGCCAGAAAGCGCCTCTTCAAGAAGTGGATCTTCGTGCTCGTGGGGATGATGGCGGCGCTCGGCGTGTACTTTGTCTACTCCAATATGTACGGTTCCAACGCTTATTACGACGAGGCGATGGAAAATCCTTCAAGCGTGGTTCTCACCTCGGGCGACTCCGCCGATGTGACGGTCCCTGTGTATCTGGGGCTCGGGGTCGTGGACATCGACGAGACCCTTGCGGAGAACCTGAGTTTGAGGAATTCCAACGGCGTTCTCGTGAACGAGGTCCTTCCGAATTCTCCGGCCGCGAAGGCCGGTCTCCAGAGGGGCGACGTGATCGCGGCTTTGGACAATAAGACCATCAAGGATCTTGACCGGTTCAAGGAGCTTCTCGCGGATGTCCAGCCGGGGCAGGTGATCCGGCTCACCTACTATCGCAGCGGCGCGAAGGCGGCGGCGTATTTGACGGTGGAGCCGGTGTCGGCCAATCCCTCGGACCCCGCGTCGCTTGTCCTGACCGCCTCGGCGGATGACGACGTCACCGATGATTGGGGGGTTTCCCTCTCCGTTCTCACGGATCAGCTTCGCGGCGCCTTCGGGATTCCGGCGGATGTGAGCGGGGTTGTCATCCTTTATGTAGAGCCGGGCGGCCCGGCGGATTTGGCGGGACTTGCGGCCGGCGACGTGATCGTGAAGTCCGATCAGACGGACATCGAGAGTCTGGACGATCTTTTCGATGCCATCGATTCCGACAAGGACACGACGGCGCTTTTTGATGTGTATTCGGGCGGCGAGTACGAGTACGTTCCTTTTGATACCTCGGCCTACGAGGCTGACGACGATTCGGGCGCTTCCTTCCTGAGTCCGCTTCTGGCCGGGGTCAACTTTGCGGTGCTGGGCGGCGTGGCGCTGGCGTGGATTCCGGGAATCGGGTTCGCCGGGATGGCGGTGGCTTTGTTCATCTACCTGTGGGTGGGGGCCAAGGACGCGGGTAATCCGCGGATGCGGAAGATCGCGCGCACCATCCGGTCCGGGGCGTTTCTGTTCCTCAAGAAGGAATATGGCGCGATGGCATTCTGCCTGGGCGGGGCGTGGCTTCTTCTGACGATTTTTGTGGGGGCGTTGACGGGTGTCGCCTTTCTCGCGGGGGCATCGGCCTCGATGCTGGCCGGCTGGATCGCGATTCATTCATCGACCATCGCCAATGTGCGTACGACCCAGGCCGCGAAGGATCTGGGGATTTCGGGTGCTTTTCGGGTGGCCCTCGGCGGTGGCGCGGTGACGGGACTGGCGATTGCTTCTCTCGGTATTCTGGGCATCAGTCTTGTCGGCTTCATTACGAGCTATGCGCCTGACCGGATGCCTTACGCGACAGTGGGATTCGCGTTTGGCGCGTCTTTGGTCGCGCTCTTCGCGCGTGTGGGCGGGGGGATTTTCACGAAGAGCGCGGATGTGGGCGCGGATTTGGTCGGGAAGGTGGAGGCGGGAATTCCGGAGGATGATCCCCGGAATCCCGGCGTCATCGCGGACAATGTCGGTGACATCGTGGGGGATACAGCGGGCAGGGGTGCGGATCTCTTCGAGTCCTATGCGGGATCGGTGATCTCCGCGATTGCGATCGGGCTCATGAATCCGCAGTGCGTGACTTGTGAATTCCTGCCGCTTTTTCTGATCGCTTCGGGGCTGATCGCGAGCTTTATCGGTTTGGTTGTCGCCCGGTGGATGGCCCGCACGGAGACGCCGAGGGAGGCGCTGAAGATCGCGCTCTTTGTGACAGGGGCCGTCATGGTGGCGGGGTCGTTTGTGTCGGTGAAGATGCTTTTTGGGGATTTGAATCTCTTCTGGGTTTGTTTGACCGGCATCACGTGCGGGATATTGATCAGCTTTGAGACTGAGATGTTCACCTCCGGCATCAGCGTGCATTCCATCGCGACGGCTTCGGAGTCGGGGAGTGCCAGCACCATCATCAAGGGATTCGCGGTGGGTCTGAAGAGCGCCATTCTGCCGATCATCACCGTGAGCGCGACCATTTTCATCTCCTTCGCGTTGTACGGGCTCTACGGGATTTCCATCGCGGCGGTGAGCATGCTCTCGATGGTGGGTATGGTGATGACGGCGGATGCGTTCGGGCCGATTGTGGACAATGCTTCAGGGATCGCGGAGCTATCCGGCGCGGGGCCGAAGATTCGCGCGATCACGGATGAGCTTGACGCGATCGGCAACACGACGGCGGCCGTGGGCAAGGGCTTCGCGATCGGTTCAGCCGTCCTCACGGCAATGGCGTTCTTCGCGGCGTACGCGACGGCGGCCGGGATCGTGGGGATCAGTCTTGCGGGGGTCGACACGATGATCGGGCTCTTGATCGGAGCGGTGGCGCCGTTCGGGATTGCCGCGTTGACGATGGAATCGGTGGGCCGCATCGCCGAGCGGATGGTTTCCGAAATTCGTCGGCAGTTCAAGTCCATCCGCGGGCTTATGGAGGGCAAGGCCGATCCCGATGTGGACACGTGCATCGCGATCGTGACGGAGGGGGCGCTGAAGGAACTTCTCTTCCCGGGGATTTTTGCGGTCGCGGCGCCGATTCTCGTCGGGTTCATTCTCGGCAAAGCCGCGCTCGGCGGATTTCTGCTCGGCGCGATCATCACGGGAGTTATTCTTGGCCTCGTAATGAGCAACGCCGGAGCCGCCTGGGACAACGCCAAAAAGCGCATCGAAGCCGGCCACCACGGCGGCCGCGGCTCCGACGCCCACAAAGCATCCGTCATCGGCGACACCGTTGGCGACCCCTTCAAAGACACCGCCGGCCCCGCCATGAACATCCTAATTAAGCTCATGGCCGTAGTCTCCCTAATCATCGCCCCCTATCTTTTGAGATGATTAATTAAATAGGTACACATACAATTGTTTAGGCAAAAAAATATTCAGGTGAAAGTCAACAAGCAGAAGGCGGCACTCAGGAAACCGGAAATCGGAATATACGTACTACTAATTAATTGTATGTGTACCTATTAAATTAGAGGAGAAAAACGATGGCTGAGGCTAAGAAGAAGAAGGGTGAGGCGGCGGAGGAGAAGGGGTGTTGCTGTAAGATTGTGGATGAGACGAAGAAGGTCTTCAAGGAGGCTGACTGGGGCGGGCTTCTGAAGGACGCTTCGTACGAAATGGGGCGCATCGCAAGCGTTGTCGGCAAGGGTGCTTCAAAGTTCTGGAATGATTTGATCGGCTAGTTCAGTGCGTGATTTGGTGATAGGAGTCATAGCCCTCGTTTTGGGGGTGTGGGGGCTTTCGTCCGACTGGATAGTCTTTCGTGAATTTACGGGGGCGATTTTTTATTCCGCGCTCTTTGCGTGGGGGCTGGTTTCGACGCTCTCGGGGTTGAAGGACCCGGCCGATGCTCCCGCGGTGACGGAGATTCGCAAGCGGGATGTGACGCTGGATATTCTCCGGGGTTTCGCGGTGGCCTCGATGATCTCCGGAAACGCGGCGGCGTATGCACTTGTTCATCCGCATCCACTGGCCCTTCGTTTTTATGATTCGGTCGCGGCGCCGTTCTTTGTGATGCTCTCAGGGATGATGGTGGTGCGCACAAGCCGAAGCGGAAAGCACACCGGATCCTACTATCTCACGCGCGGAGCGGTCATCATGGGGGCCGGTGCGTTCGTGGACATGGCGATTTGGCAGAACGTGCCTTTTATGACAGTGGATATTCTTTATTTGATCGGTTTGTCGCTGCCCCTGGCCTACGCGTACCAGAAGATGAGCGCGCCGGTGCGCTGGACGGCGGTGGTCGTGATTTTCGCGGCGGCGGCGGCGCTTCGGGCGGGTCTGGGGTATACGGATTTTCCGACGGAGATTTCTCTGCTCGGAGCGCGGGTGCCGGTTGCGGACTTTCCGACGAGCGTTCTCAATCACTGGCTCGTGGACGGGTATTTCCCGGTGTTTCCGTGGCTGGGGCTATCCTTTGTCGGCGTGAATTTGGGGCTCATCCGGTGGGCTAGGAAAAAAGCGGTTACCTTCGCAACCAGGAAGACCTTTTTGGCAGGTTTCGGAGCGTTGTCGCTGGGGGTGTTATGGGGGATTTTGTGGCCGCCTGAGATGTATGTCAGGGACATTTATACCGAGGTGTTTTATCCGATGACCATTGCCTACGGGTTCGAGATTTCGGGGCTTCTCGTGGTGCTTCTGGCCTTTGTCGATGCCACCACGGGGCTGCGAATATATGAACCCTTCAGGGTGCTCGGCGAGTCGGCGCTGGCGATCTATGTTCTGCATCTGGCAGTTATTCGATGGGTGGTGGCGGCGCTGTGGCCGTCCTCGAGCTTCGGGGTTTATGTGCTGGTGTATGCGGGGTTTGTGGCGGTGATGACTTTGGTGGCCGTGGGTTTGAGACATCTCAAGAGCAACTGGCCTGATCGCCCGATGGTGTTCAAGATGCTTTTGGCGGGTTAGAGGAATGAATTCCATGAAAGCCCTTCCCAATCTTTTGACTTTGATGCATATGATCGTGGGGCTCACCGCACTTGGATTGCTTTTTGCCGGAAAGCCTCAAGCGGTGCCGTTCCTTGTATTGCTGGCGGTGGCGCTTGACGCAAGCGACGGGGCCCTGGCCCGGCGGCTTGGCGCCGAAACGCGGCTGGGCTGTGTTCTCGATTCCACGGCGGACGCGGTGTCCTTTGTGGCGGTTCCTCCGATATTTTTGATGGAAATCCAACAAGCGGCGCCGGGGTTGTTTCTGCTGTTGTCGGGGGCTTTTTATGTGGGAGCCGGTTGCTTGAGAT
The DNA here is from genome assembly GCA_015231685.1 of Candidatus Omnitrophota bacterium. Classification (GTDB taxonomy): domain Bacteria; phylum Omnitrophota; class Gorgyraeia; order 2-02-FULL-51-18; family JAGOUK01; genus JADGBA01. Next base: position 5,110 of record JADGBA010000003.1, read on the forward strand.
TGTGGCGGTATGTCCGTTCGCGTTTGGAGTCCGAAGCGCCCAAAAGGGTGTTTCGGGGCTGTCCGGTGACGGCGGCGGGGCTTACGGCGATTCTGTTTGTGGGGATGTTTGATGATGCGCGGATTCGCGCGGCGGGCTTGGTCCTTCTGGGCGTGGCGATGGTCTCGAGGAGGCCGTACCCGCATGTGTCTTTGGTGGCGAGGCGGATTTGGGCGGATATACGGCTTCAAGTTGTGGCTATTCTGTATCTGGGGTGGTTGTGGAGGAGTCCGGTTGTGGCGGCATGGACGCTGATGATGGTTTATGTTTGCTGGCCGATGGTTAAACTCGACCTCGACCTCGACCTCGACCGCGGGGACAGTCCCCGAGGGAAAAGGACGGGGACAGTCCCCGCTCGATTGGGGGCAGTCCCCGGTCGATTGGGGGCAGTCCCCGGTCTGCCTTTTGCTCGAGGGACCCGGAGCATTATTGCTCTCAGTGGCTGCTGCTTTATGGCGGCGGTTTTGGGTGGTGATGCGGTGTTGGCGGTTTATTACGGTTTGATTGGCGGTGCGTTGGCGTTTTTCTTCAGGGACCCCGTCCGGCGCAGCCCGGCAGGCGAAGGACTGATTCTGTCTCCTGCTGACGGGCGGGTGACGGATGTGGAGCTGACGGCTGGCGGGCCCGGGGAAGTGAGGTTCCTTAAAGTAGGTATATATCTTTCGGTTTTGGATGTTCATGTGAATCGCGCGCCTATGGGGCTCAAGGTTCTTCACAAGGAGCATCGGGGCGGGCCGCATTGGGACGCGCGGGATAAGCGCTCGGCGGAGAATGAGCACCTCCTTTATACGTGCGAGGCGCAAGGCGGCGCTCGGGTTCTCGTCAAACAGATTGCCGGCAAATTTGCCCGACGCATCAAATCCTATGTGTCCGAGAACCAAAACGTCTCGGTGGCCGCCAAGTTGGGCGTGATTCTCTTCGGCTCGCGGGTTGAGGTGTATTTGCCCTCCGAATCCCGTATTCGGGTGAAGCCGGGCGACCGGGTGCGTGCGGGGGAGTCGATTATAGGTTTCTGTTGACGGTTTGCTGAAAACGCAATATAAATATTGTTGAAAATGTAGAATTCTGTTAAGTACAAAACGAAGGGGGGGGATGATATGGACACCGAATTGTTGGTTACGAGCACGACACTCGGCACGGCCGCGGGATCCGGCCACGCTTACGCGGTTGTCGGTGCGGCTATGTTTAATACAGCCATCATGACAGTCGGGGGGACGGTGATCATCCTGGCGGTAGTGGGTCTTTTGATGGCTAATGGAGCGAAGAAGAAAGTCAAAACAGCATAATAAGGAGGGAATGATGGGAATCGGAACAATTATCCTTTTGGCGCTTGTCGCCGGAGAAGTGATCGCGCTGGCCAAAATCGGCGGTCAGTCCAAGCGGATCAAGAAGCTCGAGCAGGAAGCGGGGATCGGGAAGAAATAGCCGACGGGTCGACTGGTCGACTGGTCGAACGCGGGGACAGTCCCCGAGGGAAAAGGACGGGGACAGTCCCCGCCCGACTTTGGGGACAGTCCCCGC
>JADGBA010000003.1:6769-9280 GCA_015231685.1 Candidatus Omnitrophota bacterium
CCCCGAGGGAAAAGGACGGGGACAGTCCCCGCCCGACTTTGGGGACAGTCCCCGCGAGACCGCACCCTTCCTATCAAACACCATGTTTCATACAACCGAATATATCTTTGAACTTCTGGGGACGGCGCTGCTTATATTCCTGAGCTTTACAGGAGTGTATGTGTCGAACCTTTTGGGGATGCCGGCCCTTCTGCAATACGTCACGGTGGGGCTTTTTGCCGCCGCGGCGATTCTGATCGTGATTTATTCCTTCCTCGGCAAGCGCAGCGGTGGGCATATCAACCCCTCGGTGACGATCGCGTTCTGGATGGACGGGTTTTTGGAGAAAATGGATGCGATTTTCTACATTTTGTCCCAACTCGTGGGCGGTGTGATCGGGGCGTGGGTTGCGTACGCCCTCTACCGGGGTACGGCCCGGAACAATATGCTGAGTTTTCCCACAGTCGACTATCCGGTTGGGGTGGTTTGGGTGCTGGAGTTCGTGATTACGCTTCTTTTGATCACGGTAGTGTTCACTTTTTCCCGTTCCACGAAATGGGGGCCGTACACTGGTTGGGGTGTGGCGATTTACGCGTTTCTGATCACCGTTGTTTTTGCTTCTGTTTCGGATTTGAGTCTGAATCCCGCGGTGAGCTTCGGGACGGCGGTGCTTTTTGCCCTTTGGGGCCCGCTTGTCATATATTCCACCGCGGCGGTCGTCGGAACGGTAGCGGCGGTGTACTTTCTGCGAAGTGAAGCGGCGAAGCCGATTTGTCCCAAGATGTGCCATAAGACGCGGGAAGAGTGCCTTTTTACGTGCACGTGTGAGTATAAGTCGGAACTTCCGCGGTCGATGAGGTCGAATGCGTAGGGCCCTTTTGCTCGCCGCCGTGATGGTATCGATGGCCGCGCTGGGGCGGGCGGAATCGATTGTTGTTCCCAACAAGCATGATCTCGCCGATGTGGTGCCGGAGGCCGGGGTGTTTGTCTCCAAAACCGATCCCTTCATCCATTACCTCGCTTATGATGCTTCCGGTTCACGGTTTGTTGGAGTAGCTTTTCTTACAACGGACGTGGTGCCGGCCGATTCCTGGGGGTATCGCGATCAAATTGCCACCCTCGTCGGACTGAGTGCCGAGGGCGTGATCACGGGTGTGAAAATTCTTGAGGAACATGAAACCCCCCGTTACACCAAGGGTCTTCTCGATGACGGGGAGTGGTTTCTGCTGCAATTTGTCGGCAAAAGCGCCGATGATCCCTTCCTTCTCGGCGGGGATGTGGCGGGGATATCCGGCGCCACGATCAGTTCGAGTGCTATTGCGGTTGCCATTGAAGCCGGCGTTCGGCGTGTCATGCAGGACGTGCTATATCAGGAGGTGCGTGAAGAAACCCCGGTCGAGCACCTCATTCTGCATCACGTCCTCTGGCAGATCGACTTCCTGTTTGTCTGGATTCTCGCGGGCCTGGCGTGGATCGCATTCGCGACCCGCCATCAGATGCTCCGTTCGATTGTACTGGCCGGCACTATCCTCTATGTAGGTTTCATGAACGGCGGTGGTCTTTCGGTTTACGACATTCTCAACGTCGGATATAACAACTGGCCCGTATTTCTCAATAACCTCTACTGGTACAGCCTGGTATTCCTCGGCGTGGCGCTGACACTCGTGGCGGGCCGGTTCTACTGCGGGTGGCTTTGTCCCTTCGGGGCCGCGACCGAAGTGCTTCACGGCATCACCCCGTGGAGGTTTCTCGTGCCTGAGAAGGCCGACCGGTACCTGAAGCTCATCAAATACGTGAACCTGGTGCTTATCATCACGGTAGCGTTCTTCCTCTGGAATAAGGCCATGGCCGTGTACCTGGTGAGTGTGCTGGAGCCCTTCGCGACATTTTTTCGTCTCTATGGAGGTTTTATTGCCTGGGTGTTTCTGGGCACGGTTCTTCTGCTTTCTGCCGTGATTCCGAGATTTTATTGCCGCTACCTGTGCCCCCTTGGCGCCTTCTTCGCTTCTCTGGTCCTAATCTCCGAATGGACGCATATCCGCAGGGTGAACATCCGGTTGGGGGAACATGGCTGCAAGGGCTGCCGTGTGAGCGAGAAGAGCTGCCAGATGAAAGCGATCGAATTCAACGTTGGAGCCAAAAAGCCCGAAATCGACCCCAAAGAATGCCTGATGTGCGGCACCTGCCGCGATTTGTGCCCCGTAAAGAGTTAAAACGCCCGTCCCAAACGAAGAGAGTCGATGACTAAGTTGACGAATTGCATGATAATCGACAATATCAACAATTTAGCAGTATAAAAAATCTTGATAATTTTTCCCCAAAGCGCTTGACTTGCCTTTGTTACGGTGTTTAAATACGCGGAACTTTGGAAGGCGGATTGGCAGGTTTTCCCCCTTATTACCGCTTTATATATAATGGTAAAAAACCTACACTTTTAAACATTTGAACGGGCAAACAAGTCTTTTAAATGGAAAGTGATTCAGACAGAGCGCGAATTGTGAGCATGGAAATCGACGATACAGCTCCCGTTTA
>JADGBA010000003.1:9337-26263 GCA_015231685.1 Candidatus Omnitrophota bacterium
GGACGCTCATCAAGTACGAAATCGACGGCATCATCCAGCCGGCGCGCAACCCGTCCAATAACCACCGGATGTTTTCGCGGGCCGATCTCAGGTGGATCGAGTGCGTGCGGGGGATGGTGCATCAGGCAGGAGTCAACATCAAGGCCATCAAGTTTATGCTGACAAAGATCCCTTGCTGGGCTCTAAAGAAGTGCGATCCGACGGAGCGGGAGAAGTGCACGGGTTTCAGGAACCTCACAAAGGCCTGCTGGGAGGTGCTCCAGGGCGTGTGTCATCGGGACGGTCAGACCAAGTGTGTGGAGTGCGACGTTTACAAGACGGCGCATGAGTACCGGGACAGGGTGACGGCAGCGGCTTCGGGGTACCGGGTGGCGTGACAAAAATTTTTTGGGCATCACTTGATAACGGAACATATCAACCACAGGAAAGTATCAAGGCGAAAGAATGACTGAACAACCGAAGTTTGTGACCACAACGAAGGCTGCTGTTCTTTGCAACGTCTCGCGCTTCACCATCATGAACTGGGTGGATGCGGGGAAGCTCAAGTCCGCGAAGACCGCGGGAGGACACCGGCGGGTGCTGATGCAGGATTTGATCCGCTTTATGCGGGAGAACCAGCTCGGCGAGATCGGCAAGACCAGCGATGCGGACCTTTCGATTCCGATGTGCTGGGAGTTCAAGGAATTCAAGGTTTCTCCGGACCACGATTGTGGAAAATGTCTGGTCTTCAAGGAAAAAGCGAACAAGTGCTTCTTGTTGGTGCGGGAATTCGGGGCGGCCAAGGTCCAATGCCGCCACGACTGCGTGACGTGTGAATACCTGAAGAAGTATTACCCGAAGAAGCGGCAGATCATTCTGGGTTTGAGCGATGCCCGGGCGCTTCGGAAGGGGGCGCTCCAGGCAGGCAGACAGCCTGCGGCGGTTGAAGTGTCCGCGGAGCGCGGGGCACGGGCCGGGCGCGGTGATTCGTCCACGGGAATCGTGCGGGGCATTTATGAATCGGGCAAGTATCTGGCGAACATCCGGCGGGCGTTTGCCGGTAAATCAAAGCAATCAAAGTAAGGGGGAATCATGGCGCATATTATCGGCGGGGCAATTGCGGTTGTGCTGGGTCTGATGGGGATTATCGGATGGTGGGAAAACTTCGGGGACTTCCTGAGAGGCTGTCTTCCGTTGGCGCTTCTCATTATCGGTCTTGCGGCGGTTTCGACAGGACTTCAGGCACAGCAAAAAGCCAAAAAGTAGTCTTGTAAGATGCCTCCGGTCAAAGAAAAAACCTGTGTGAACCCCTGGTTCGGCTATCTGGCGCTCATGCTGATTTGTGTGCTGATGGCAGGCGGGGTTTTTCTGCAGTTTGGCGGCTCAAAGCTGATGCCGAAGGAGCGCGCTTCCCGCGGCGCCCAGGCGGCGCCGGCCCATGGGGGCGGCCATATGATGACCGTAGCGTTTACGCCGGGAGGCATTACGCAGAAGGACGGCGTGGAGACTATCGTTTTTTAACATTTGGGTCCGGATTTCCAAGCAGATTTGAAAGGTTCGAATGGCGGCTGAAGGTTCAGATCATTTTTGTGAAAAGTCCCTCAAGCCCTGGTTGTATCTTCTGGCCGGGATTACCGCGATCTTCCTGATCTGGGTGTTTGTCCAGAGGGAGGAGCTTTTTGTCTTCGGCGAAACCGAGGCCAACCGGCCGGAGGTGGCACGGACGATGGTGTCTGCGGGCGAGCCGGTGTTTCCGGGGGCGGCGGTGCCGGCGGCGTTTACGCCGCATGCGGGTGTGACCCAGGCCACACCTCACGGCGGGGTGATACCTCCGCATCACACTGCCGGCGGATACCAGGTCGCCGGACTCACCAAGGCCACACCCAACGGGGGGATGCAGCTTGTTGCCAATACGGTGGTGTCGGGGTTTCAGAATGCTCTTAAAGATGCGGTGAACGATGTGCTTCCTTCGGTGTGCGATGTGCACGCGATGTGGGTCCGGCGTTCACCCGCGGCGACGCGCCCGGCGGCAGGGGACGCGCAGTTCGCGCCGCCTTTTGACGGTGTGATTGACAAGTTTATTCAGAATCAAGGCTATGAGAATATCGGCGCGGGGGTCATTGTGGATTCCCGCGGGTATGTGCTCACCAATCATCATGTGGTTGAGAACGCCAATAACATCATGGTGACGCTGCCCGGCACACCTGCCCGGGATTACAGTGCCCGTATCGTGGCCACGGATCCCCAGAAAGACCTGGCCGTTCTCCAGATCAAAGCCAACGAATCTTTCCTCGAAGCACGGCTCGGGGATTCGAGCTTTGTGCAGATCGGCGACTATGTCATCGCGATCGGCAGTCCCTTCGGCATGGAGCAGACCGTCACCAGCGGCATTGTGAGCGGCCTCAGGAAGTCCGCGCGGATCAACGGTTCGCGCTACCAGAATTTGATTCAAACCGACGCCCCCATCAATCGCGGATCTTCCGGCGGGCCGCTTGTCAGTCTGAACGGGGAAGTGGTCGGAATCACCACGGCGATCTATGCGCCGACGGGGGTCTTCAATGGCACGGGTTTTGTGGTGCCGATCAATGACGCAAAGGACTTCCTGGCGAGGGCTATCGGGAAGCGCTTCGGTGCGGTTCTCGACCAGCGCGGAAAGCTCGCGGCAGCGCCCGACCCGACACTTCCGGTTCCGGGCGGTCCTTCCACGGTGGGATTCGGCATCGAGGCCATGGACTTGAACCCGGTTCTTGCCAAGCACCTGGGCGCTCCGGTTGACGGGGGAGTGCTGGTCAATGATGTTTATACCAATTCACCGGCCTTTATGGCCGGTATTCAGCGGGGGGATGTGCTGGTTTCTCTCGGCGGTGTGGCTTTGAAAGAAATCCGCGACATTCCCAGGATCACTCCCAACTTTAAACGCGGCGACAATGTGCACGTCGTGATCATGCGAAGCGGCCGGAGTGAAGAACTCCTTGTGAGGTTATGGTGATGAGCATCCCGGAAACCCTGGCCAGAGAGGCAGGCAAATGGGCGGCCGCCTTCCGGCGTGATTTGGCGCCCGGCGCCAAAAAGGTTTATGAGTCGGCCCGCGCGAATCCGGTCTTCGCCGTGGTGTCGCTGCTTGTGGTGTTTGCCGTGATTTTTTTGATGCTTGACCGCTTCGAGATGTGGCCGGAAGGCAACCGCGAGCCCGCCAGGCGGGAAACCGAGGTGATCCGCTCGGGGCAGAACCTCATCTGGCTCGGCATGGAAGTTACTCCTTTGAGTCGCAGTGTCCGCAAGGAATTCGGTATTCCCTCATCGGTGAAGGGAATGTTCGTGAGCGATAACGGGCGGGGCCGGGCCGCCGCGTATGGAGTCGAGGCGTTTGACGTCATCGTCTCCGTCAACGGCAAGGCGTCCCCGGGATCCCGCAAATTCGCTTCCGCCGCTGGGAACGCCAAATTTTATGACGGTATTCTTCTCGACGTGTACCGGAACAAGAAGCGGCATTTTGTCAGTATCCCTTACGATTACAAGTACGGGCCGGTGATCGGCCCCAATCAAGGCCATTGGCAGCTGGGCGCGCCTTTGTGGGGACAGATTTTTCCCTACGGGCGTTCCGAAAATACACAAACCACCGCCGGTGGCTGAAGCGGGACTGAACCTTAGACAAGGAGTGATTCATGGCAAGAGACAAAAATGACGGTGAATCCAATCCGCGGATCGAGATCTCCGTGGATGAATTCAAAAGCCGCCTGATGGGCGTGGACTTGAACACGATTTTTATCTGGGGGGCGATTCTTCTCGTATTGGTGATCACCGTGTTTGCCCTGATGACGCCGGATGCGCAAAAGGCCCGCGCATCGAATCCCGCCTGCGGCAAGATCGTCGTCGCGGCTGACGGTTCTTCCCTCAAGAGCAACGTCGCCCAGAGTCTATCCGCCGCGAAGTACTTCCTGGTCGTGGATCCCCTGAAGGCACGGCTCCTCGAGTCCGCCAAGAACCCCTACTCGGCCGCCGCCGGAACCGGACCGGAGATGGCGTACTTTGTCGCGGGCAAGGGCGAGGAAGCGGTGATCGCCGGCACGATTGAGCCGCCGTATTATCAGATTCTGAACCAGTTCGGTATTCGGGGATTCGGGGGATACGCGGGCCGGGTCAAGGATGCCGTTGATCTTTACCGGCAGGCAAGGATTTCTGCCGGCCCGGGACGTCTGGCTCCGACGAATGCGACACCTGTGGCTATGGACCTTCAGCGTTTTTCGATGAATGTGCCTGACCAGGCCCAGGCCCAGGGCCCCGTGCCATACGCGCCCGCTGTCGCGGACTTGAATACACCCACCAATCCTTTTCTTTGGGGATGGCCTGATTTTGTGGCCGATATGACCGGGATCAACCAGGCGGGGCCGGGCCAGGTACCGGGTGCGCCGCAGAGGCCGGAACCGGCGGAGTGGTGGCGTCCGGAAGCGGGTTGGGTGAATGCAGGGCAGGGCGCGCCGATGGGTCAGCCCATGGGCCAGCCGATGAACCAATCCATCAGTATTTGTCCTTCCTGCGGGTGGAGAATTCCGTGTATGGCCGGACAGGCCTACCCGCGTTGTCCCAATTGCGGTGTGATTTCACGTCCCGGCATGGGTATGGGTCCGGTGGCGGGCGCCGGAATGAACGGCTGGAGACAAAACGCGCCCATGCAGCCGGTTGCTTTCGGGCATCCGGGTGCCGCGCCGGCACCGGTGATCGCCCGAAACGCCCAGATGCCGCACACTTACCGGGGCGTCTGTGTGAATTGTCACCAAATTGTTGATACATTACCCGGCACCACGAATCAGGCCACCCCGGTCGCTTTTACCCGGGGAACCTGTGTGATTCGATAAAGAAAGAGAACCGAATGGAACCGATTTCCATAGCAACCATAGCACTGGCGGCAGCGGCGATTGCGCTTTTTGCCAAAACCGGCTGTGACTCGAAGCGTATCTCCAAAATCGAAAAGAAGCTCGGCGCTGCATCCGCCGGGAACAAGCCGGAAGAGCCGGTGATCAAGGACCCGCAAAAAGAAAAAGAAATCAACGCGATATAAAGGAGGTCTTATGTCAAAGACGATCAAATGCCATGTCTGTTCGGGAGAAATGAAACCTTACGTGGGTCCGCGCCACAACCGCCGGTTCGGGATGTTTCTTGCCGGAGCGGGAGTGGTCAGTACGCTTTTCTGGATCGGGCCCGTGCTCGGCATTCCCCTCATGGCGATGGGCGGTTATATGGCGGGTTCCAAGCGCAAACTCTTCGTATGCAGTGACTGCCACACCGCGATCGAACGGCTGGAAGTCAAGATGGAGCCCAAGGGCCGGACAGCCAAGCAAGCAAAGGAAACGGTCGAAGCCGAAGCCGTCTAACCCGTGCCGCACACCAAAGCCAAACCCAAGTTCAAGAAAAAGCGCCGCGGGCTCATGATCCTTCTTGTGAGTCTGATCGGGCTCTTTGTGTTCGCGGCGGTGGTCCGAATCGGTGTCGGTGACGCGGAATGGGCGGGAATGACGGTGGCCAATCTGACGCCGAATCTGGCGACGGAATTCAACATTCCGCCCGATGAGCAGGGCGTGGTGATCTGCTGGGTGGAGGAGGAGGCCTTTTATTCCGGACTTAAGGAAGGGGACTTCCTGAAGGCGATCAACAATCATCCGGTTTCCAATATTCGCGAATTCCTCAATGTGGCCAAGACCGTGGATATTTCTGCGGGAGTGCTGCTGGATATCCTGAGGAATCGCAAACCGCTTTATGTCACGCTGGAGGACCGGCAGGGTCTCCACGGCATGATCAAGGATGCGCTCAATCTCAATTCCGGCCATACGGGCCAGGCTCCGTCGGGTTCCAACGGCGCTTCTGGCGCCTTTGTGCCGGTGGCGCTGCAGAATCCCGTGGCGCCGGCAACCCCCCCTATGGGCAGTCTTCCGACACCCAAGCAGCAGGGGGCGTCCAAAAAGATCCTGGTCGAAGGACACTGGGTGGGGATGGAGCTCATTCCGCTGACGCCGGAGCTGGCGACCGAATACCGGATTCCCAAGGGCACCCAGGGGCTTCTCGTGGACGAGATTTCTCTGGAATCGGCGGAATCGGGGATTCTGGCAGGCGACATGGTGGTGGCGGTTGCGGGATTCAAGACGCCGGACCTCGTGGCTTTCACCGAGGCCACGCGCCGGGTGAAGAACAAGACTCGGGCGGAAGTGCTCGTTTCCCGGCGCGGCATGCTTCTCAAGTTTACGATGCGGGCCGAGCGGACGCTCGGTTTCTCACAGAACGAAGCGGCGCAGCCGATCCAGCCCGGCGCGATCAGTCCGCACCGCTCGCGGAACAAGCCCTGCACTGAATGCCACATCATTATGTTGACGGGCGGCCAGTTGCCCACGGACGCGGGAGACATTCTCCCCAATCCGCCGCCCATCGTGAAAGGCGCCGTCGCGCCGCACGCATACAGGGGTGAGTGCAAGAACTGTCACGTGATTTTGAGGAAGTAGGTGTGGATCCGGTTCAGTAGTCGTCGAACCAAGATACGTGGTACCGAAACGGACAAAGGTACCTGGTACCTAGAAAGGAAAGCATGGAAATCGGAATTGGAGTTTGGGCACTGATTGTGGCGGGCGGGGCGCTTCTCGGGCTGGCGGGCAAGGTGGCTCAGACCTCGAAGAAGATCGATAAACTCGAAAAGGACCTGAAGAAATAAATTGGGCATTCTGACTTTTCTCAAAGTGCTGGTCGGCGTCCTTGTGGCGGCGCTTTTGACCGTGTTCTATATCCAGAATACGGGCCCGGCGCCGATTCAGTTCCCGTTCACGCGGATTTTTCATATGCCGCTCATGTTCATGCTGCTGGCGGCTTATGTGGCGGGAATTGTGACGGCGCTCTTCGGAGCGTTTTGGCTCGGCGCGCGGATGAAGAAGCACAATGAAGAAGAAGACCCCGATGAACAGCTGGTGGAGGAAGAGTGAGCAAATCGCGGCTGAAGTGTGAAAACTGCGCCAAGGTGACAAGCGCCATCGGCCTCGTGGCCGGATTGGCCCTTGCTGCCCTGAAGCTGAGCTTCGGGTACCTGGGCCGCTCGCGTGCGCTTATTGCCAGCGGCATGTGCAACTTGAGCGATGTCTCGAGCGCTTTTGTCGTGATTCTGGGTGTCAAGTATTCCCAGAAGGGCGCCAACCGCCGTTATCCGTACGGATTTGGTAAGGTCGAATTCATCGCGCAGGTGGGAATCAGCGCGCTGATGATTCTGGGTAACGTCGTTCTTCTGATGAGCTCGTTTATCGTGATTGCTCAGCGCACGATCGTGATTCCGCATCTCTTTGTTATTTTTGTGGCGTTGATCAGCGCCCTTGTGAATGGTCTCATGTACAAGTTCGCCCGGTGCGGGCACACAGAACTGAACAGCCCGGCGCTGAAGGCCCACGCCGAACACAACAAAATCGATATCGCCTCCTCGATTCTCGTCATGATCGGTGTCCTGGCCAGTCATGCCGGACTTCACTGGGCGGACCCGGTGATCGCGATCTTCGAGTGTTTGCACGTGATCTGGGGAAGCTGGGTCATCTTCTGGGACGGATTCAAGGGCATCATGGACACGAGCGCCCCGCGCGAATACATCGAGGCGATGCGGGAGCGTGTCGAACAGCTTCCGAAGGTGCGCCGGGTGCCGAAGATCTATGCCCGGCAGTCGGGCCCGCGGATGCTTCTCGACATGACGCTGGAACTGGACCCGTCCCTGACGGTGCTCGAATCCAAAAAGATCGTGACGGATGTGCGCGAGGAGCTGAGGCGCTACGACCGCCACATGGGGAATGTGTTTATTCAAATCAAAACCGCGGAACGGCCGGCCGCGGCGGTGGGGGCCTGAACCATGGACCAGAGAGAAAAGTGCTTCAAGTGCGGCCAGACGGTGCCTTGGGTGTGCTTCGCCGGGAATACGACCCTGGCGCTCTTCAAGGTCTTTGTGGGAATTCTCTCGGGCTCCCGCGGCCTCATAGCCGACGGTCTTCATTCGGCGAGTGATGTGCTGGCGACGATCATGGTCCTCATCAGTCTTACGATCGCCGGCAAGGGCGATGATGAGACTCACCCCTGGGGTCACGGGAAGATCGAGTTCGCCGGAGCGCTTCTTGTCTACGTGATTCTTCTTTCGCTTTCGATCTTTCTCTTTATTGACGCGGTCAAGGCGATCATGCACGGCGTCACGACCCCGCCGCATCTCATATCGTTTCTGGCGGCGGTGGTGTCCATCGTGGCCAACTTCATTCTCTCCGGCTACGGCTTCTGCGCAGGCAAACAGCTCAATTCCCCCGCCATGATTGCGAACGCCAACGAGAACAAGGCGGATATGCTCTCGAGCTTCGCGGTGGTGGTCGGCATCATCGGAGCCAACATGGGCTTCCTTGTGATGGATTCCATCGCCGCGGTTCTGGTGGCGCTCATTATCTTCCGGACCGCCCTCACCTTGGGGATTCAGGCGTTTCAGAATCTTATCGATGTCTCGCTTCCGGGAGAGAAGGTGGGGCTCATCCATAAGGAGCTTGCGAAGTTCCCGCGTATCAAGGGCACGCGCTATGCGAAGACCCGCCGTGTCGGGCAGTCCGTATGGGTGGAGCTGGAAATCTATGTGGATCCCCGGGCGAGGATCGAAGAGGCGGGAGTGCTCGTCCGCGAGGTGCGGCTTGCGCTCATGAGGCGTTTTGAGCACATCAAGGAAGTTTCTATCACGTTCAGCTGCCGGGAAGTCCCGGTTCTTAAGAAAAGAAGGCGTTTGTTTTTTCAAAAAGAAAAACAGGCCGTTCAAGCGGTCTAACCCCTGACAAGGAGAAGTCATGACACAGAGCATCGAAACCAAAAAACCCCGCCCGCAGGGCGCCGCCAAGAGCGTCCCGGCCAAGGCCGGGGCCGAAGCCGCGGCCCCCAAAACCATCGCACCCGCCGGATCACGCTTCTCGAGCCGCGATGTCACGGGCGCGATCAAATTCGGAATCCATTGCACGATGGTGGTGACCGAGCGCATCATCTCGGCCATCATGGCGGGCTACCGGAAGCTTTTTGTCGTGGACGTGAAGGTCCGCGGCGGATTCTATAAAGAAGAAGGCCTGAAGGCCTACCAGAAGCATGATTACGAGGCCGCCGTGAAGAATCTCGAGCAGTCCGTAGAAGAAGAAGAAGAAGAAGATGTTGAGGTCTTATACCACCTGGGCATGGCCCATGCGTATCTCGAGGAATACGAGACGGCCGTCGACATTCTCAAAAAAGCCGAAAAAATTGAACCCGACGACGCCGACACCGTCGCCGAGATTGCCGACTGCCTGATCCGACTCGAGCGTTACGCCGAAGCGGTCGAATACTGCGAGAAAGCGGTCCAACTCACTCCCGATGCGGCCTCGAACCACTATCTTCTCGGCACCGCTTATGAGAAAACCGGGAAGCTGGAAGAGGCGACCCGCACCTACAAGAAATGCATCGAGATGGACCCGCGCGATCCGGTGTATTACCACGCTCTGGGATTCGCCTATGAATCAGCCGGCAAGCACAACGACGCGATCGGCTGCTTCAAGAAGGCAATGGAGCTCGAAAAGAAACGATAAGGAAAACCGAAAATGGCCAACCGTATCTCCGACACGATCAAAAAACTGTTCCCGAATGATTTCGAGGAACTCGTGCCTGTCCAGCCGCACTGGTGGGACCGTATCGATTTCTCGACCCTTCACCGTCAGAAGTGGGGGTGGCTGGGACTGGGCCTGCTTCTCGCCTTCGCGATGATCCCGAGCGCGTTTTTCTTCAACCGCTTCGTGACGCTGGAGACCCAGGTGCAGACCCAGAAGGCGCAGATTGAGGCGCATGTCCAGCGGCGGCAGAACATTCTCATCAATTTGTCCCAGACGCTGATTGACTATGCGCGGCATGAGCAGGGGATGTTCCGATTTATGGCCGAGACGCGCGCGGAGTCGCTTGTGGCGGACGGAAAGACGCCCCAACAACATCTGCAGGAAACCCTTCAGAAGATTCAAGCCGCTCAGGCCGCCGGGACATCCGGAGAGAAGCTCTCGGGCATGATGGGCAGCATTATGGCCCTGGCTGAGAATTATCCGCAACTCAAGCTGAACGAGAACTTCCAGAAGATGATGGATGCGCTGGTGGACGTCGAAGACCGGATAGTTGAGCGGCGGATGGCATACAACGAAGCGTGCAATGTGTACGGGACCTACATCCGTAAGTTTCCGCAGTTTTTTTATGCGTTCCTGTTCCGCTTCAAGCCCTATCCCTTTATTACGTCGGACGATGACACTACGCAGCTCAAATGGGTTACCACCGATCCCTACCAGGGAGACGTCACGGAAGTCGGGGCCTTGCCTGCCCGTCCGGAAATGGCCGCCACGGAGGTACGATGAGTCCCCAGAAGCCCGATTCCCCGCAACGGTTTGACTTCAAAGCCTACTTCACGCCCGAAAGGCTTAAGGCCCTCTCCAAGGGGCTGTGGCGTGAGGTTGCTTTTGCGGTGATTATTCTCTTCGTGGGCTTTGCGCTCTTCGGCAGAACTGCTGATCAGAACTCTAAGGTCGCGGGTGTCCGTGTGGCGACTCAAGGCTTCCCCAACGCCCTTGAAGTGGACGTGATGAACGTTGATCCCGTGATCGCGAGGCACTTCAAGCTTGGCGGCGTCCGCGGTGTGCTCGTCAGCGATGCGCCCCAGGGGACGGCGCGCCGGCAGGCGGGCCTTAAGCGCGGTGACGTGATCATGAGTTACAACGGCATCGAGGTGCAGTCGGCGCATCATCTGGGACATCTCATGTCCCAGAACCGCGGCGGGGATACCGTGCGCTTCGACGTGGTGCGAGGGGGCAGGATTCAGACCCTCAACGTCAAGGTTCCGGCCGTCACGACACTTGATAACTTTACGCGGCCCCGGGCGGTGTCGACGATCGTGATGCTGCTTATTCTTCTGGGGACCTTCGGGTGTTTGTTCTTTAATGTGGCCAACCGCACGGTGGTGGTCACGCTCGGCGCGGCGGCATCGCTTCTCTTCGGAGGAGTGCTGGGCTTCTACGACCAGACGCAGGCCTTCGCGTCGGTGGAGCTCGGCCCCATTCTGATCCTGGTCGGTATGAGCATCTTCTCGATCGCGCTCGAACGGTTCGGATTCTTCGAGATCGCGGCGCGGAAGACCATTCTCTGGACGCGGGGGGACGCCGTGCACGCGGTGCTTTCTTTGGTGGGCTTCACTTATGCGCTTTCTCTTGTGATGAACAATCTTTCGACGATTCTGGTGATTGTGCCCCTGGCGCTCTCGGTGGCGCGGAACCTCAAGATCAAGCCCATTCCGGTCATCTCGGCCCTCATCATCGCCTCCAATATCGGCGGCGCCTCGACGATGATCGGCGACTTCCCGAACATGCTCATCTCAGCGAGCACGGGACTGTCGTTCATGGAATTCATCATCTTCATGGGGCCGATCGGCCTCGTGCTTCTGGGGGCCATGTCCTGGTACCTCCTGAAGAGTTCGGGAAGGGATCTCTTGGCCAACCGGAAGGTCGCCCTTCAAACGGACCTGTTGAGGCGGCTGGAATCGGAGATAACACGGGTCGAGGTGGACCGGCGCGGAATCCAGAATACGCTCGCGACGCTTCTTTGTGTGGTGATCGCGTTCATCGTGCTCCCGGCGTGGCGCATCGGCCCGGCCACGATCGCGCTCGGCGGCGGATTTTTGCTTCTGGCGATCGAACGTAATCATGCCCGCGAGATGATCCGTCGGATCAACTTCGGGGACGTGCTTTTCTTCGTCTCTCTTTTTATTCTGGTCGGCGGGGCGCTGCATTCGGGGCTCCTTAAGGGCACATCGGACCTCATCTCGGCTCTCTCGGGCGGCCAGCGGTATTTGTACCTTCTCGCGCTTCTCTGGACGGCGGGGTTCTTCACGGCGTTTTTGAATGCGGGACCGGCGGCGGCGTTTTTTGTGCCGGTGGTGATGCATTCGCACTTCGCGGGTTCGAGCGACCTTGTGTGGTGGGCGCTTTCTTTGGGGATTCTCGCGGGGTCTTCCGCTACGCTGGCGGGAGCGACGGCGGGGGTGGTTTCGCAGTCTTTGATGGAGGGGGCTCCGGGAAGTGTGCCGAAGCCCGAGGAGCGCATGAGCTTCGCGCGGTATTCCCGCTTCGGCGTGCCGGTGGCGGTGATGTTCCTTGTGATTTCGAGTTTGTACATCGTGTTCCTGGCCAGTATTCCGGGAATCGTTTAAAGGGGATGGGGAATGAAGTTTGGCCTGAGGCCCGCGTGGACCTATCAGAATCTGTTGAGGGTTTCTTTTGTCGTTCTGGGGGCGTTGTGTCTCCTGGCGATGTTCGGCGTGCCTTTGATGAGCGCGCGGGGTCCTTCGAGTTTCAACTACGGCGGACCGTCGCCGCTTATCGTGATGCTGATCGGTCTGGCCATCGGCTGCTACGGGACGGTTGTGGGGATCGGCGGCGGGCCGCTCATTGTGCCGGTGCTGTTCTTCTTCTACGGGTGGGAGACGGAATTTCTGGTGGCGACGTCGCTCATGATCGTGTTCCTGAACGCGCTTTCGGGGACGATCGGGTATGCCTATCAGAAGCGCATCGATTACAAAGGGGGGTCGAAGTTCGCCCTCGCGGCGCTGCCGGGAGCGGGGGTGTCGGGCTTTGTCCATCACCGCTTCGATATTCAGATCTTCGATGCCATCTTTGGCGTCTTTTTGATTCTGCTGGCCGTGTTTTGTTTTATCAACGTCCGCCGGATGGGCAGGCGGGAGGCACTGCCGAGGCCGGAGGCGCCGGCATGGTTCCGGCGGGTGTCGGTGGCGGACCGGTTCGGTCAGAGCTTCGGCTTCGCGGTGGACGATCAGCTGGGGATTTATCTGAACCTGCTTCTGGGGTTCTTCGTGGGATTTTTGGGGATCGGCGGCGGGGTGTTCCAGGTGCCGATTCTGCTCTTTGTGCTTTTTTATCCGGCGCATATCGCGACGGCGACGAGTCACTACGTGACGGCGCTCACGTGTCTCTTCGCGGTGCTGCCGCACGTGTTCCTCGGGAACGTGTTTTTTGATGAAGCGTTGTGGATGGGCTTGGGAGTGGTCGTCGGGGCGCAATTGGGGGCGTGGCTTTCGCCCAAACTTCAGTCGCGTCTGATCATCTATCTCTTCATCATTATCATTCTTGTGTTTGCAGTCAAATTGTTGTTCTAGTTCAACCAAAGGAGGAAGGTCATGGAGTTCATTCTCGGCGCGGCAATTCTGATTCTGGATATTTGGGCGGTTCTCGAGGCGCTTAAAGGGCCCCTCACCAACGACAAGAAAATTCTGTGGGTGATTCTGATTATCTTCCTGCCGATTTTGGGGTTGATTCTTTATTACCTCATGGGCCGGCCCGGACAATCGCTTAAGTCATGAGCCAAAAAACCGTTCACACCCTCATGATTGCGGGCGTCGCGGCGCTGGTGCTTGCCGCGATTTTTGTCCAACCGCCTGTACAGTACGCGGTCCGTGAGGCGGCGCACGAAATCCGTACCTACGACGGTTTCAAACAGGCCGCCTATCCCGGCGCCGGAGCCAACTGCCCGCCGTACGCGATGCAGCCGGTGGCGATGACCCAAAGCCTGCCGCCGACCAGCGCGGGAGAGCCCAAGCCCGTTATCATCAAGCAGTGGGGTGTCGAGGCGGTCTCCGTCGGGCAGACCAAGGTCCGGATCACCGGGGTTATGGGGAATTCCTGGGCGGATAAGGCTGGCCTCCGGGCCCGCGATGTCATCATTGAGTTCAACGGCCAGAAGCTCATGGGGATGAAGCATCTCCAGGACATGCTTGCCAAGGCTTCACCCGAAAAGGACTACAAGATCAAATACCTCCGCTCCGGTCGTGTCAAGAAGGGCCTCATCACCGTCGGTGAAGGGGACATGGAGGGCGTGACGCCCATTGTGCCTGTGGCCTGGAGTCCGGCGAAGAGTGCGGTGTTCGTGTGCGGGCAATGCGGGGGGAATCTGTTGGGAAGCGCGAGCGGGCCGGTGCCGAACTGCCCGGTGTGTCGCGTGCCCATGCGGAGGACCCGCTAGAAGAATCCGATGAGATCCAAAGAAGCCTCTCTCCTCATTGTGCTGGCCCTCGTCGTCGCCGTTCTCGGCGCACGGATGATTTATGAACATCATCATCCGGTGATGTTCCGGGGCTCGAGGGCGCGGTTGGTGGCGATTGCCTCCACCGGGACGGACATGAGGAGTCCGGTGTCGTTTCTCTTCGGACGGGCGCCGTTCTTCGCGGTTTGTGACCGCGCGACGGAGAAGTGCGAGATGGTGCCGAATCCTTATATGGACGGCCAGCACGCCTCGGGGCTGAAGGCCGCCCAGATGCTTGTCAAAAAGGGCGTGGATGCGGTGTGCGCCAATCAGATCGGCTTCGAGCCGGTGCGGACCTTTAATGCCGGCAAGGTGGCCATTTATACGGATATGTCGGGCTCGGTGTGGGACACGCTGCGGATGTTTCCGGACGGCCTGACGCGGATCACGGAGCAGAATGTGCCGTCCCACTTCGGGATCACGGGTTCGAAGACGCCGATCGCGTGCAGCTCCTTCGACGCGCAGGCCAATGTGTCCCAGATTGTGCAGGGCCAGTTCTGGATCTGCCCGAATTGTGACTGGAGAAAGACACAGACCGGTTCCGGCGGGGCCGGAGCGAGATGTCCGCGGTGCGGGGGAAGCCTTCTTTCGGTGACGGCGGTGACCGCGCCGAGCGCGGCCGGGGTCATGAAGCCCCAGGTGAGGGTGTTTTGACGGCGCTGGTTCTCAAACCCCAGGACCAGTCGCGGTTTGTGCTTGCGGCGCTTGTTCTCTTCGGTATTTTGGTGTTTTTTGTGACGTATTCGGTGATGAAGTACAACGCGCTTTCGAACCGGTCGCTTGTGAAGGACAGCGTCGTGATGCGCGTCATCCAGCACGGAGTCAAAAGCGTGTGTCCGCGCTGCGGCACCAAAGGGGTACCGTCGTGTCCGACGGATCAGGCTTCGATGTACTGGAACGGCTATCAGGGTCAGTTTGTCTGCCCGGCCTGCGGCGGCGCGGGATTTCCGCAATGCCCGAGATGCCGGCACTTCATGTCATGGATCGAGAGTCAGGTATGAACTTTTCAGTCAAACGATGGCAGGTGCTGGCGGCCGCGGCGATGATGATTCTGGTTTTCTTCGTGATCGGCAACGCCAAAAACGAGGTTCTGGAAATCCAGAACCATGGCGCGACCATGTGCATGGCGTGCATAGGACTCGAGTGATGGATATCAACGCTCTCCGGTGGGCAACGCAGTGGATCGCGCTCGTCGCGTCGAACGCCTATCTGGGATTCTTCAAAACGAAGCAGGTGTACCAGGGGTCTTTGAAGGGCGCCTGTGTGCCGTTTTTGAACTGTCACAGCTGTCCGTCAGCGTTCTTCTCGTGTCCGATCGGGATCATGCAGCACTTCATGACGCTGCATCAGATTCCGTTCATGCTCTTGGGGTTCCTCGCGGCGGTGGGGGCTTCGGTGGGCGCGGCGGCCTGTGGCTGGCTCTGCCCGTTCGGGTTCCTGCAGGACTTGATGCACCGGATCAAAAGCTTCAAAATCCGCATCCCTTCGGAGCTCTCGGGCCTGAGGTACCTTTCGCTCATTTTTCTCGTGCTTTTGATCCCGTACCTGACCCAGGAGACGTGGTTTTCCAAGATCTGCCCCGCCGGAACGCTTCAGGCGGCGCTGCCGTGGGTTTTGTGGAACCCGGTGATCCCCGTTTACGGCGAACCGGCCGTCGCGCCCACGGCGATTGGGTGGCTCTTCGGAGCGAAGGTGCTGATTCTTCTTTTGTTTTTGGGGCTTTTTGTCATGAGTAAGCGGCCCTTTTGCCGGATGGCGTGCCCGCTGGGCGCGATTATGGGAATTTTTAACAAAATCAGCCTGCTTCGGCTCAAGGTAGCTACCGAACACTGCAAGGACTGCGGGAAGTGTGTCGCATCGTGTCCGGTGGACATCTGCGTCGGTAGCGATGCCAATGCCACAACCTGCGTGCGTTGCCTCAAGTGCCTGGACTGCGAGCACGTGCGGCTTGAGGTTGGCGCCTTCGGGCAGACCTCTGAAGTGCGCGTGCCAAGGCTTCCGGCTCGTTTGAAGCCCGTCTTTAAGAAGGCGGTGGACGGCTCATGACTGCGGTCAAGACGCGGGCGGTGGTGATTGCCCTCCTTTATGTTGTGATTCACGTTGCTGTCGGAGTGTTTATTCTCGTTGGATTGTCACACCACTTCTCAAAATCCGGGCCTGAGATGCCCTGGGTGGGGGTGGAAGCTGTGGAGCTCACACCGGAGCTTCAGACCCGGTATGACCTGAAGACCCAGAGCGGTGTGCTCGTCTCGCGTGTTTTCTGGGGGTCCCCGGCCGAAATCGCGGGCCTCAAGGAGGGGGACGTAATCCGGCGCCTTCGCGGCGTGAGCGTTACCTCACTCAATCAGTTTGGACGGCTCATCAAGAAGATGGGTGTTCGCGAAGAGATACGGGTGGAAATTTTGCAGAACGGAAAGTTGATTCAGAAATCAGTCACCCTCGGGACGCGTCCCGGGGCTTATAACTAAACGAGGGAGAAAATCGATGGCAGAATCCAAACGAAGAAAACGTTCCGCCGCGGCCAAAGAGACCGCGCCGGAGGAAGCGCAACCGGAAGCGTGTGAAACCTGCGAGGACGATTCCTGCGCGCATTTCAACGCCTCGCGCCTATGGGTTATGGGGATTCTCGCGGTCGTGGTGGCCGCGATTCTCGCGATGGCCGTTTTCGGCCAGGGGCCGAGTGTGAGGCCGGTTGCCGATCCCATGGCACCCGTTGCTTACGGCCAGGGCCCGGTCTTCAGCCAGCCCGGAGCCAGTTACGCCGCACCGGGCATGACGCCCGTGGCCTATGTTCCGCCAAACTGTGTTACCTGTCCCAACGTGACG
>JADGBA010000088.1 GCA_015231685.1 Candidatus Omnitrophota bacterium
AAATTCTTCGTGTCGCCGAGCTCCCGAACAAATCCTATCCGCACGGCATGGCGTATGACCGTAAGCGGAATCAGCTGTTGGTGGTGTTCACGCGGTTCGACATGATACAGATTTTTGACGCCGATTCGATGCGGCCGGCGGGAGAAATCCTGTTTTCGGACGTGCGGCATTCGGGCGAGACCTACCGGCATCACATCAACGATGTTTGCGTTTGGGAGGACGATCTGTACGTTTCGATGTTTTCGGAGACCGGGAAGGTGTCGGAAGAAGTTTTTGACGGCGCGATCCTTCAATATGATCTTCCGAGGCGGAAGAAGGTGAAAACGGTGATCGGGCATCTTTCGCAGCCGCACAGCGTCAAGGTCTTTGACGGTAAGCTATATTTTTTGGACTCGTTGAAGGGGAATTTTAGGGACGCATCCGGTGAAGTTCTTTCTTCATTCAGCGGATTTGTGCGGGGTCTCGATTTCGACGGCCGGTATTGGTATGTCGGCCAAAGCGTGAACCGTTACATCAGCCGGATGCAGGGCGTATCCAACAATATTTCGATGGATTCCGGCATCATTGCCATCGACGCCCACAGCAAGGCAAGCCGTTTTTTGCAGGTCCTGAACATTCAGGATATCAACACGATTTCGATATGCAAACCATCAAATCTGGGAGAAGGGATATGAACCGTCGTTTGAAGTCAGCGGAGGGCGGAAAACCCGCCATCTTGGGTGGGACACCGATTCGAAAAATGGGTTTTGCGCCGCATCCGGTCATGGGCGCCGAGGAAACATCGCGGGTCATGAAAGTGCTAAGCAGCGGGCAGCTTTCGGGGTTTATTGCGAACGCGTCCGCGGCATTCGCCGGTGGCGGAGAAGTTCGGGAGCTCGAGAGGTTATTCTGCCGGTATTTGGATGTACCCCACGCCGTCGCAATGAATTCGGCGACCTCGGCGCTCCATGCCGCGCTTCTGGCTGCGGGCGTCGGACCGGGGGACGAAGTCATCGTGCCTCCGTACACCATGAGCGCATCAGCGAGCGCGATTATCATGTGCGGTGCCGTGCCGGTCTTTTGTGATGTCGAGGCGGACTATTATTGTTTGGATCCGGCGCAGATCGAAAAGTGCATCACCCGGCGAACACGCGCAATCCTGGTGGTTCATCTGTTCGGCCACGCCGCCGACATGACGCGCATTCTCCGCATCGCAAGGCGGCATCGGCTTCGCGTCGTTGAGGATTGTGCCCAGGCCCCGGGAGCTCTCTGGCGGAAGCGCTATGTCGGCACCTTGGGAGACATCGGTGTTTTTAGCTTGAATCAGCACAAAACGATCACCACCGGAGAAGGGGGCGTTGCGGTGACGCGCCACCCGAAGCTGGCGCTCAAGATGCAGCTCGTGCGCAATCACGGAGAAGTGGTGGCGGATCATCTGCCTCAGGCGGCGGGAATGGATGTTTTGGGATGGAATTACCGGATGACGGAACTTCATGCCGCCGTCGCCATCGGGCAGTTCAAACGCCTGGATCGGCTGAATGGTCACCGGATACGTTTGGCGGAATACCTGAACCGGCGCCTCAACGGTTTGCCGGGCCTGAGGCTGCCGCGAACGGCGGCCGGCGCGAAGCACGTCTATTTTGTGTACCCGATCCGGTACGATGAGCGCGCCTTCGGACTTCCCCGGCCGCTTTTGATCCGGGCGCTTTCGGCCGAGGGTATTCCGTTTGGCGCCGGCTATGTGCGGCCGATCTATCTGGAGCCGATGTACCGTCGCGGCAGGGTCTTTGAGCGGTCGCGATTCCCGTTCGATTTCGGACGAAAGACGCCCGCGCGTTATCCGAAGGGGCTTTGCCCCCGAACCGAAGCGCTGCATGCGAAAGGGCTCATCTTGACGGCGTTGTGCCGTTACCCGCTGACCACACGGGATATGCAGGATGTGGTGGACGCTTTTCACAAAATCCATGCCTGGGCGCCCGAGATTCTCCGCGCCCAATCGCCCAAATGACGCAAGTAGCGATGACGCAAACGCTCATTTTTGTAGAGAGGGAGGCACAGGTTGGCGCAGCCGCCGCCGTTGCTTCGGCGGACAGGGCCTCTCTATGTATCGGTGTGTCCGAAAGGATCACCGAGCTTCTGGCGCACGCCGGTGTCGCAGCACGATGGATTGGGGAGTATTGGGATGACGCCCTTTTGGACCGGATTGAGCATGAGGCGTGGGATGCCGCGGATACGTGGCACCGGAGCGAGAGCTGGGCGGCGGCGTTGGATTATGACGGCGTGTCCACGGGTGACATGGTTCGTCTGTACATGGGGCACTATCTGACTTGGCTTTATAAGATGGTCGGGGGCGTCCGGCGAATCTTGGAGCGGGAGTCGTGCGGGCGTATTGTCTGCGCCGCAGTCGGGACACAGACGGCGGAAGGATTTTTTCCGGCCCCGGAAGAATGGATCGTAGGACGCATCCTCGATTGGATGAAACTGTCGTTCATGGCGCTTGAACCGCAAGCGTCCCCGCGCAAAGGGCGGCCGAATCGGACGGAGGCCGCAAAAGCACGCCTTCGAAGCCTTCTCTACCGGATCTACCGGATCAGCGTGCGGCCTTTGCAAGAAAGAGCGCTCCAGCGTTCCCGTGTTGCTTTGTGCGCTCCGATCCGGCATATCCGCGGGTTGGTGGAAACCTCCGGGAGTTCCAGGGGATGGGCCTACTGGGACGAAGAATTTCGACCCGCAAAATGGCTTTTTTTGGCGAAGCGGGGGATTCCTTATTATGTGTGCGGATCGAGCGAAGTCACGTTGGAAGCTTCCGCTTCTGGACGGCTGGATGCATTTGGACGGAAGTTGCGCGAAGCCTGGCAAGGTTACCATCGATCCGATGCGCCGTCAAAGGGCGCTTTTGAGTTTGAGGATAAGGACGTTACGCCGCTTGTCATGGACCGCTTGACGTATTTTTTTGAGACGCGTGCTCTTGAGATTGCGCGGATGATGGAAACGTTTCGTGCGATGTTGAAGGCGCAAGGCATTCAGGCCGTGTTGGTGGAAGAGGACAGTGTGACGTTTCGCAAAACCCTGGTCCAAGTCGCACAGAAGGAAGGGGTGCACAGCTTTCAGATTCCTCACGGTGTGTATCGGGCGGGCCTTCATCATGATTTGTTTCCTTTGAGCTCCCAGACGGCGTTTTTGGGCGGGCCGGCCATTGAAGCGTGGTACCGGTCCAAGGGCGTGGCACCTGAATGCCTGGAGGTGACCGGGGTCCCGCGATACGATGAATTGACCCACGCCCTCCGCACGCACCGTGAACGGCGGGAGGTCCTCCGGCGTGCTTACGGCGTTTCTGAAGAGCGGCGGGTCGTTCTTTTTGGCGGAACGACGGTGTTCAGTGCTTTGGATACGCGGCGGAGCCGCCGGGAGCAGACGGCCGCGGTGCGGGATTTTGCGCGGCTTTGGGAGTCCGGACCCGAGCCTTTTTTGATTCTGCGGCTGCATCCTTTGGACGACGAGCCGGATTGGACGCTTCGTCACCTTCGCGACTGGCACAAAAGTGATTATCTTATCGACCGCCATTCGGATCTTTTTGATCTTTTTGCCGTCGCGGATGAGGTGGTTTCCATGCCGTCGAATTTTGTTTTGGAATCAACCGTCTGGGGGCACCCGACGCTTGTGTTTGATTATTTCAGAAGATACAAGACCGCCGTTCCGGGACTCACGGAGGGTGGGCAGGCATTGTTTGTGCGGAATTATGAGGAGCTCCGCAGGGCGCACGACGCACTCGTGTCGGGGGCGGGGTCGATCCTGAAGGCTCATCACGCCGTGCGGGAATGGCTCATCAGTCAATGGGTCGGGCCGCTTGACGGATGTTCGGCCGAACGGTGCGTGCAATCCATGCGCCGGACTGTTGCGGATTCACGCACGCGGGAGGTGAGTGTTGCGGGCTAAATGGGCGGGGGTTGGGATTATCGGAGTCGGCCTCGTTCTGCGCCTTGCGGGTCTACGTTTTGGGCTGTTTCATGCTGATGAACCCATCGTGGTAAACCACGCGTTGGCTTATGGAACGGGGGATTTGAATCCGCATTTCTTCTGCATTCCTCCGCTGGTTTCGTATCTCCTCGCCGGGATCTACGGGCTGGCCTTTTTGTGGGGCACGCTTTGGGGGGCCTCTGGCGGTGTTGCGGATTTTTAGGCGTTGTTTGTCGCCCGGCCGGAATTTTTTTATCATCTCGGGCGGATCTTCATCGGAGTGATCCCCGGGACAGTGAGTCTTTGGGTCTTGTACCGGCTCTCGCGCCGTGTCGCCGGCGAGAGCACGGCGCTTTGGGGGACGTTCTGGCTGTCAGTTAATTTTTTGCATGTCCGGAATTCCCATTACATTTATGTCGATACGCTGATGGTGCTGGCGGTGTTGTTGACGGTTACAGCCGCTCTGGATCTTTTGAATCGCTCGGATTGGGGGAGTTATCTGCGCGGGGCGATGATGCTCGGGATTGCCACCGCCGTGAAGTACAACGCGGCCCTGGTGGCGATCGCGCTCGTTGCGGCCCACGCGTGGAACCCGCGTCGATCCTGGAGGAAGCTGGCTGTTGCCGGGCCGGCTTCGGTCGCGGTGTTTGCTATGCTCAATCCTTTTGCCGTTCTCGATCTACGAACCTTCCTGGCGGATCTCATGCGCCAATCCGGCGCCGAAGGAGCGATCGGCTGGTCGCATCACGTGGGGTATTCGCTGGCCGGTTCGGCCGGCTGGCCGATGTTGATGCTGTCGGTCCTTGGTGTGTGGTTTTTGATCCGGAAACGTCCGAAGGAAGCGACCGTGTTGTTTGCGTTCCCGATCCTTTTTTTGTGGAAACTCGGAGTGTTCAGCCAACCGCACGAACGCTACGTGCTGCCCATCGTTCCCTTTGCTTGCCTGCCGGCCGGTATCGCAGCCGACGCCCTTCTCAAACGATGGGGTCGCCGCACGGCGTCGAGGGCGGTGATTCTCATGGTGTTGGGTGCTACGGTGGTGTTGCCGTTAACCAAAAGTATGTTGTGTGATTGGCTTTGGACTCGGGAAGACACACGAACCCAGGCGCGCGCGTGGATTGAAGCGAATCTTCCCACCCAGAGCCGTATTGCCTTCACGCATTCCGCGGACCGGCCCCGCCTCATCCGTGACGAGGCGCAGTGGGGCGTTGATCAGGATCGCGGTTTCTCCGAGGAGGCTGACGCCCGAGATCTCAAGAATCGTCTTGTGCGCGAATATGCCGGGCATTATCCCCAAACCTACTTCATGTATTTTTTGTCGACCGAATCC
>JADGBA010000004.1 GCA_015231685.1 Candidatus Omnitrophota bacterium
CGGTGCACACGGTGGTGAGTTATAACTTTGCGCTCGCGATCGCGCCGGGGTACCACTTGACGATTTTTCCGCCGTACTTCGTGGCCGGGGCGATTTATTCCGGATTCGCCATGGTGCTGCTTCTCATTATTCCCGCGCGGCGCTCGTTCGGCCTGGAAGAGCTCATCACTCCGCGCCATCTCGATCTTCTGGCGAAGCTGACGCTTGCGACCAACTTCATGGTGCTTTACGGATACCTCATGGAGGTGTACGGGGCGTGGACGGCCGGCGGCGTGGAGACGGAGCTTTTTCTCTACCGGATGAACGGCCCCACGGCACCGCTTTTTTGGTCGCTGGTGGTTACTAATGTTGTGGTGCCGCAGTGCCTTTGGTTCAGGCGGGCGCGCTCGAATCCGCGCGCGCTTTGGTGGATATCTCTTTCGGTTCTCATCGGGATGTGGATCGAGCGGTTTCTGATTGTGGTGACGGGCATCGCGCATGACCGGATGAATGCCCTCTGGGGATCGTATTGTCCCACCGGATGGGAGGCGGCGGCGTGCCTGGGTTCGGCCGGTGTGTTTTTGTTCGGGATGGTGATGTTTGTCCGTCGGATGCCGGTTTTTTCGGCGGCGGAAATGCGGGAGCTCGAAGACGGACCCGTGATGTCCGAGGCCTCACAGCCGCCGGCCTCTCCGGCCGCAAACCTTCTTTTGGATGCGAACGGCGCAGCCGCTCTTCTGGAATACGATTCTGCCGTGAGATTTACCGAAGCACTGACGCTGGCGCGCGCTCTAGGGTTGCGCGTCGCCGATGCGTACGCGCCTTACCGTGAGGCCCGGGCCGAAGAGGCCATGCGCGGGTGCTTCCCTGGATTTTTCGGAGGGGTGGTGTTCGCGGGATTTTTGGGGGCGGTGCTGGGGCTGGGGATGCAGGCCTTCGCGACGATCAAGTCTTATCCGATGGACATCGGCGGAAGGCCGCTTTGGAGTTGGCCGGCTTTTGTTCCGGTGGCATTCGAAATGGCCATTCTTGCCGCGGCGCTGACGGTGTTTGGGAGTTTCCTGAGACACGCGCGGCTCGGCCGACTGCATCATCGGGCGTTCGAGGCGAAGGCATTTGGGCGATCGGGGTTCGACCGTTTCTTTGTAGAAATCGAACAACCCGGCAAAAAGCTTGCGCCGTTTGCGGCACAAAGCGGAGCGGTGGCGGCATATGCGATCTAAATTCGGCATCTGGGTTCTGATGACGGCGGCGATCATCTTCGCGGGTTGTACGCGGGATATGAGAGACGATGCGCGGTTGAAGCCTTACGAGCCTTCAGGCGTGATGGCTGACGGCCGGTCCGCATGGCGGGTTCCCGAAAATACCGTGCCCCGGGGTTATCTGCGCGAGGATGAAGCGTATTTTACGGGCCGCGCGAACAAAAAATTTGTTTCCGATGCCCCGGCTGATGCGGCCTCGCGTGACCTTGTCAGGGGCCGGGATATTTACGGAGCGTTCTGCGCTTTGTGTCACGGTCCGGACGGGCAGGGGCAGGGCGTCATGACAGAGAAGGGTTTTCCGGAGGGTGCCTCCTTTCTGGATCAACGGCTCATTGATGCCGGGGACGGTTATTACTACCATGTCATCACCAACGGGTTTGGGAGAATGAAAGCCATCGCGGGTCAAATCACGCCGGAGGACCGGTGGAGCGCGGTGGGTGCCGTGAGAGAAATCCAGCGCAAAGCCGCGGAGGATGCCTCATGATGTTGTGGGAGTCCAAAACCTTATGGCAGGCCTACGCCGCGGGAGCGCTGTTCCTCGCGGGAATGGTGTATGGCGCGCTCTTTTTGCTTTTTTTGCACCGGTTAACGGGGGGACGCTGGGGGCAGCGCATACGCCCTGCGCTTTTGACCATGGCAACCCAGACTTCATGGGCGGCGCTCGTTTTTTTGCCGGTGACAGGGAAGGCGGGAATACTCTATTCCCATGCCGATCCGGTGTTTTTTCCGGCGCGTGCCGCCTTCTACTGGATTGTGTGGGTCATGCTCGCCTCACCGTTCGGCTCCGAGCGTTCGGGCGCGCGTGTCGCGCTGCCGACGAAGGCGGCGGCGGCCGGTTTGTGTGTGCTGGTGTTTACAGGGACCTTCGCGGCGTTTGACTGGGCCCTTTCTTTGTATCCGCACGCGCATTCAACGGTCTTCGGGCTTTTGTGGATCGTGTCGCAGGCGCTTTTGTCGTTGTCACTGGCGATTGGACTGTCGTTGGGATGCGGCGGGTGTTGTCGGGGGCGTGAGGCGGAGCCCTCCGGGCGTTCCGTCTCGGGAGATTTGGCGAATCTGCTTTTGACCTTTGTGCTTCTCTGGGCTTATTTGGCATATTCGCAGGGGCTCATCATCTGGGCGGCCAATTTGCCTGAAGAGGCGTCTTGGTTTGCGGGGCTTTTTCGGGGCGGATGGCAACACATCGGCGCCGGGGTCGCGGTGGCGGGTCTGGCGATGCCTTTGGGGCTTTTGGCGGTCGGAGCGATCCGGCGCAGGGAGGCGTTGGTAGGCGCGGTGGCCGTGTGGATTGCTGTTTCGAGATTTGCGGACTGGATTTGGTGGACCGGACCCGCATGGAGTCCGGAAGTCCCGGGGTTTTGGGATCTGCGGTGGATGCTTCCGCTTGTGATGGCGGCGGGATGGGTGTGGATTTTAGTCGGACGATGTCCGCGGGATTGAGATAGAATAGAAACGGAGGGTCGAAATCATGGAAACTTTGTTTTTGAACTTTGGATTCGGGATGCCCGGGATGGGCGAGCTTCTTTTGATTCTGGCGATTGTGGTGCTCGTGTTCGGCGCGGCGCGCATTCCCGAGATTGCCCGGTCTCTCGGGAAGGGCATTAAGGAATTTAAGAAATCAGTCAAAGACGACGAAACCAAATAACCGGATTCTGAAGAGTACAAATTCATTACAGCTGGAGGAACGGATGGCAAAGACGGCCTGGGTGCTATTGGCAGACGGTTTTGAAGAAATCGAGGCGGTGACTTCGGTGGATGTGCTTCGCCGCGCAGGGGTGCAGGTGACGGTTGCGGGCGCCGCCGCGAAGGAAGTAAGGGGACGCACGGGCTTCTTATCACGGCGGACGCGCTCCTCGAAGAGCTTGAGGGCCTGCCCGACGCGGTGATTCTGCCCGGCGGAATGCCCGGAGCGGACAATTTGAGGAAGGCCCGGCCTGTCATGAAACTTCTTGAGAAGATGGATGCGGAGAAGAAACTCATTGCCGCGATTTGCGCCGCTCCGGCCGTGGTGCTCGGACGCACCGACATTCTCAATTACCGCAAGGCCACCTGTTATCCGGGCTATGAGAAACAGTTCGACGAGAAGGTGATGCGCTCGGAAGAGCCTGTGGTCGTCGATGGCTATCTCATCACCAGCCGAGCCCCCGGAACCGCAATGGCTTTTGCGCTGGCAGTGGCGGAGCGGCTGGCCGGCGACTCGAAGGTCTCCCAGCTCAAAGAAGCGATGTTGGTGGAGTAGCGCGGTACGACCGTTGGGGACAGTCCCCGAAGGGGACTGTCCCCATATCGAAAAACTCTACCCGTAAGTCTTCTTCCCCGAAAGCACCGCCAGGTGCTCTTCAACGCATTGAGGCAGCGCGACCGGATGGTAACCACCCTCAATGATCGATATAACCCTGCCGCCTGAGAACTCGTCGGCGATGTCCATAAGCCGCCGAGTCATCCAGCCGAAGCATTCGGTTGACAGACAGATGTTGGCCAGCGGGTCGTCCACGTGCGCGTCGAAGCCGGAAGATATGATCACCGCTTCGGGCTTGAACTTCTTCATGGCCGGAAGGATTTTGGTCTCGAACGCCGCTTGATAGTCCGCGTCTCCCGAGCCCGGCGGCATGGCACAGTTGATGGTCGCGCCGAATCCGCGATTGATGCCGGCTTCCCAATTCAGGCCTGTCCAGGGGTAGAAGGGGCTTTGGTGAAGACTCGCGTAGAAGACGCCCGGATCCTCATCGAAGATGTGCTGGGTTCCGTTTCCGTGATGCACATCCCAGTCGAGGATGAGCACCCGTTCGATCTTGTGCTTTTTTTGAAGATAACGCGCGGTGACGGCGGAATTATTGATGAGACAGAAGCCCATCGCGCGACCCGCTTCGGCGTGATGGCCCGGAGGACGCACGAAGGCGAAGCCGTTTTTGACCCGCCCCGAAACGACTTCATCGGCCAGCCTGAGACAGCCCCCGACGGCCAGAAGCGCGATTTCAAACGAGGCGCGGCAAATCGATACGTCCAGCGTATCGAGGAACTTTTCGCCCTTTTTGCAGGTGTCCTCGGCGCGTCTCAAATAATCGTGGGAATGCACGGTGAGCGGCCATGTGAGGTCCGTCGGCTCTGCCGTCAGGTGTGTAAGACCGCAAAACCACGGCACCTTGTTCATGTGATCCAGAACCCAGGTGATTCTTTCCGGGGACTCAGGATGCCCCTGCCCGGTATCGTGTTCCAGAAACCGTGGATCGCATAAGAAGGCGGTCATGGTTTTATGTTAAATAAACGCAGCGCCAAAAGCAATCCTGTCATCAGAACAGGATACTGCCGCTTTTTTGGGGCCGGTCGGACGGCTCGTCGGTCTGGGTGTCGCGCTCTGATTTGACATAAGTGATGGCGGAATTTGGGTTCACAGCGGAACGGGACGGTAAGGCCGCACGCGGATTCTGCGCAGAAGCACCGTTTCGGGCTTTGAGGGCGGACAGGGCCTCGTAGTAGGAGAGCGGCTGTCTATCCCCGGTCAGGAGACCCAGAACGCGAGTGATGGATTCGAAGTCTTCCCGGCCCACGCCAGAGACCTGTCCGACGCGGTTCGGCGGACCGCTGGCGACAACGGTTTCTGCGGGATGAATAATTTTGGGCGAGAAGAAGCCGGATGTGGAGGAAAGGTTGGCGGTTACAAAGACGCTGCCCTCAAAACCTGTAACGCGGGTAACGTCATCCGCGACAAAAACCCCGAAGTAGGTGCCGCGCACGGCCGCTACAGCTTGCGGCGTCATGACCTCGAATCGTTGCGCTCCACCCAAATGATCGAGCACCGCGAAGAGCGAGCCTTTCCAGAGCCGCGCAAGACGGGTCCGGGCTTCCTCAACCTGCAGGACGGCCTCACCTTCGATATGCAGGACATTGGCCTCATCATCATCGAGCGCCAGCTGGACATAGTGCCCATTGGCCACGTGGAGAATGTCGTCGTTTTTCCGGATATCGCCTGCTTTGGCGGTGTGCTTGATGGAGGAGTTTCCCGCCTCAATCCATGCCGATGAAACAACCTTAAGAACCCGGCATGTGGGGGCAGTATCATCAGCGTGAACCGTCTGAGGAACCAGCGTGAACCATGCCGCCACAACAAGAGTGGTGACATTGAGATATTTACGTATGAGCGGTTGCTTGTGAGAGGTGTTGTTTATGTTAAACATCGCATACAAAATTTTATGAGAGTATACCTATGGTAGATATTGATTTCAAGAAGTAAAAGCGCAGGTACGCCACAGCCTTGACCGCACCCGTGTTTCCTGCAATACTCGGCGTTCCCATGAAAGAGACGCCCAAATGCAGGGTCTTCGGGGAATGCGGCGGATGCAAATATCAGGACATCCCGTACTCCGAAGAGCTCAAAATCAAAGAAGCCCAAATCCGCAGTCTGTTTGAGGAGCGCGGATGGAGCGGGGATTTGTTGGAGCCCATCACGGCCAGCCCCCGGCCGTATCATTACAGAAACCGGCTGGATATGAGTCTGCGGCGTTTCAAGGACGGCCGCGTGTGTGTGGGGTTCAACCTTCCGGGGAGTTTTTCGGTGCTCGAGATCACGGAATGCCCGATCGCGATGGAAGCGATTTCGGGATTTTTGCCCCGGCTCAAGGAGGAGGCGTGCGCCAAGTTGCCGCCGGACTACCGCACGGCCAACCTCACCGTGAAGACCGGTGATGACGGACGTGTGATTTGGGGCGGTATCGGCCGGAGGTCGCTGCGAACGGCGGAGGCGGATTATCTCTGGACCGAAGTTGACGGTTTGAGAATTCATTATGCGATGGACACTTTTTTTCAGGCCAACAGCTCCATTCTTCCGGCGCTAAAGCGCACGCTCGAGCGCTGGAGTGAATGCGGGGAGGGCGGCCTGCTTCTGGATCTTTATTCCGGCGTGGGGTTGTTCGGATTTCTTCTGGCCGCGCGGTTTCGGCGGGTGGCGATGATCGAGGAAAATCCCGCAGCCGCGACGGTTGCGCGGTTCAATCGCGAGCGGACGGGGTTGGGGAACGTGATCGTTTCTGACGGGCGCGTGGAGGAGGTGCTGCCGTCGCTTCTCACGGATGCCGAGACATCGCACGCGACGGCGCTCGTGGATCCGCCCCGAAGGGGTTTGAGTCCTCAGGCTCTCGAGAACGTGATCCGCGAGAAAAGGATCGGGAGTTTGTTGTATCTTTCGTGCCATCCGGAATCGCTCGTGCGGGACCTGGAGGTTCTCACCGGCGCGGGATTTGAGATCCTGCGCGGCGCGGGCTTTGACTTTTTCCCCAAAACAAAGCATATTGAAACCCTCGTGTGGCTGAGGAGAAAATCATGACAAATGATGCGTTTCGGCCCCTGATCGCGGTGACGATGGGGGATCCGACCGGCGTGGGGCCTGAGATCACGCTGAAGGCCTTGAGCGATGAGCGCGTGCGCCGCGAGGCGCGGTGTGTCGTGATCGGCGATCTCGGTGTTTTGAAGAGATCCGCCGGGACGCTTCGGGGGGCGCTCAAGGAAGTCCGGCTTGTTTCGGTGGAAAATCTCCAAGCGTTCGTTGACGCGGACAACGCCATCGCGGTGATGGACTTGAAGAATGTCGACGCGGCCGCGTTCCGGTACGCCGCGGTGGACGCGGCTTATGGGCGCGCCGCCGGGGAATACATCGAACGTGCGGTGCGGCTGGCGATGGATGGCTCCGCTCATGCGATCGCCACGGCCCCGATTCACAAAGAGTCTTTCCGCATGGCGGGATTTCCTTACCCCGGGCACACCGAGATGCTGGCCGCCCTCACCGGCAGTCCCGAGGTGGCGCTCATGCTCATGCAGGGAGGATTCCGCGTGGTTCACGTCACCAATCACTGTTCTCTTCTTGACGCGGTTCAGGGGGTGCGGCGCGAGCGGGTGCTTTCGGTCATCCGCACCGCTCATGCCGGTTGTGTTTCTTTGGGGATCCCCGCGCCGCGCGTCGGTGTTGCGGGATTGAATCCTCATGCTTCCGACGGCGGGCTCTTCGGCGATGAAGAGGCGCGCGAGATTGTCCCCGCGGTGGAGGAAGCGAAGTCCTCCGGAATTCTCGTCGAGGGACCGCTCCCGCCGGACACGATCTTTCCGCTTCTCAAAGGCGGGCGGTTCGATATTGTGGTGTGCATGTATCACGATCAGGGCGGTATACCGCTCAAACTTCTCACCTTTGATTGGGATGAGGCTGCCGGTGCCTGGAAAAGCGTCCGCGGCGTTAACGTGTCTCTGGGGCTTCGGGTGATCCGTACCTCGGTGGCGCACGGAACCGGATTCGCGATTGCCGGAGAAGGGATCGCCAGTCCCGAGAGCCTTATCGACGCAATCGGTGCTGCCTGCAGAATGGCCCATGCCAGACGCGCCTCGTAAGTCTTCCGAACCCGGCCAGTTTCTGAAGGCGCTCCGGAAGGAACCGGTATCTCATACGCCGGTCTGGATCATGCGGCAGGCCGGCCGCTATCTTATCGAGTATCGCCGTCTCCGGAAGAAGATCACGTTCAGCGCGCTTTGCCGGGAGCCGGAGTTGTGTGCCGAACTCACCGTTATGGCTCAGCGCAAGCTCGGGACGGATGCCGCGATTATCTTCGCGGATCTTTTGCCGGTTCTGGAGACTATCGGCGCGAAAATCCGTTATCCGGAAGGTGACGGCGGCGGGATTCGGGTGGATTTTGCTTTGAGCGGAGAAAGCTGGAAACATCCGTCCGAGGTGGCCGTGCATCAGGCGCATGTGGGTGAGGCGCTGGAGCTTGCGCGCCGCGCGCTTCCGCGCGTGATAGCGCTTCTGGGATTTTCCGGGGCGCCTTTTACACTCGCGTCGTATCTCATTGAAGGGGGGTCGTCGCGGAGCTTTTTGAAGGTTCGGCGCTTCATGAAGCGCCGCACGGAGTTGTGGGATAAGCTTATGCAGGTTTTGAGTCGAGTGGTGGCGGCGTATGCGCGCATGCAGACGGCTTGCGGTGCGGACGCGGTGCAGATTTTTGATACATGGGCGGGCTGCCTGACTCGCGAGGAATACCGGCAGTATGTCCTGCCGTACCAAAAAAAGCTCATCGGAACCATCAGCAAAGAGGCGCGCGTGATTCACTTCGGGGTCCGCACGGGGCATCTTCTGGATCTTTTGAGCGAGGCGGGGGGCGATGTGATCGGCGTCGATCACGCCACGCCGTTGGGGGCGGCGTGGAAGAAGGCGGGGTACCACAAGGCGGTTCAAGGCAATCTCGATCCCCGAGTTCTGCTCGGAAGTAAATCCGGTATCCGCACCGCGGTCGGGAAGATTCTCGATCAGGCTGAAGGACGGCCGGGACATATCTTCAATCTTGGTCACGGGATTTTGCCCCAGACACCCGTGGGGAACGCGAAGTATCTGGTGGAGGTGGTGCACAAAGAAAGCGCCCGCCGGATTCAGGCGCGCGGTTCATCCGGGTCGGTTCGCGCATGACGGTTCCGGTCCTGGATGCTGCGGTGGTCGGCGGGGGAATTGCCGGCCTTGCGACCGCTTTCAAGCTCAAAGAGAACGCCGCGGCCTCCGGAGGCGTTCTGAGCCTGCGGCTCTTTGAGAGCGCGCCGCGGCTGGGCGGACATATCCGCACGGTTCATCGCGATGGTTTTATTCTGGAAGAGGGACCGGACGCGTTTTTGTCCGTGAAGCCTGCCGGCGTCGCGCTGGCGCGCCGGCTCGGGATGGAAAGCGATCTTGTCGGCACTCAAGACAAATACCGAAAGGTGTTTGTGGCCTCAGGCTCGAGGCTCCGCGCGTTTCCGGAAGGATTCTATATGGTGGCCCCGTCGAAGATCATTCCGTTTGCGCTCTCCGGTGTTCTCGGTCCGGTCGCGAAGCTCCGGGCCCTGGCGGATTTGTGGATTCGGCCCAGGACGGACGCGGCAGAGGAGGACTGCGCGTCCTTTATCCGCAGGCGGCTGGGCGCGGAGATGTACACGCGTCTCGCGGAGCCTATGATCGGTTCAGTGTACGCAGGGGATCCGGGCCGGCTTTCGGCCGAGTTTATTCTTCCGCAATTTGTGGAATTGGAAAAACGCTACGGCAGCATTATTCAGGGGCTTCTCAAGGGGATTCTTGCCGGCAATCCATCGGCATCGCGCGGACCGAGGTACGCCCTTTTTGTGACAATCAAAAACGGGTTGGAAGACCTCATCCGTGCCCTGGCCGGGAGGTTGGGTGAGGGCGAGGCGCTGACGGGATCGGGCGTGGAGAGCGTGGAGCGCGAGCCCGGCTCAGCCGGCTGGACGCTTCGTCTTAAAGACCAAAAGGTTTTTCGATCGCGCTCCGTTTGTCTGGCGGTGCCTGCCTTTGAGGCGGCGCGGATGCTGAAGACGTCCGCGCCTGATTTGTCCGCGCGTCTTTCGGGAATTGAATATTCCTCATCGGCGGTGGTCCATCTCGCGTATCGCCGCGATCAGATCCGTCACAAGCTCGACGGTTTTGGATTCGTGGTCCCGCGCCGGGAGGGCCTGCCGATTCTTGCCTGCTCCTTCACGAGCGTCAAATTTGTGAGCCGAGCACCCCGAGGCCACGTGCTTCTCAGAGTTTTTTGCCGCCTGGGTCAAGACGGCGCCGACGGCACCGACGCGGAGATTGCTGCCGCATCGCGTGAGCCGGTCCGCCGCTTCCTGGGAATTCAGGGAAGCGAACTCTTCAGCGACGTCGCCCGCTATCCCGCCGCCATGCCGCAATACCGCGTCGGCCACCGCAAGCTCCTCCAAGCCATCAACCACAACCTCACCCAGCACCCCGGCCTCTGCCTTGCCGGAAGCGGCTACGACGGCCTGGGAATCCCCGACTGCATCCGCCAAGCCGAACAAGCCGCGAATTCGATTTGGGGACAGTCCCAAAACACCCCCTGAGCCTGTCCCCAAGCAATAATTGCTTGTGACTGCTTGGGGGTGACTACAAAATCACCAATAACAAAACACAAACAAGTATAAATCTATTTCAGCAATACTATCGAGGGGACAGGCTCAGGGGGTGTTTTGGGACTGTCCCCCTGCCCGGCTGGAGGTAGTTTTGGATGTAGTCGCGGGCGCCGGTGGTGATGTTGTGGAAGGAAGGGGTGTAGCCGGCGAGGCGAAGTTTGGCGAGGTCGGCTTCGGTGAAGTATTGGTATTGGTTCCGGATGGAGTCGGGCATGGGGATGTATTCGACGTTGAGGGGTTTTCCGAGCGCGGCAAAGATGGCTGCAGCCAGATCATTCCATGTGGCGGCGGATCCGGTACCGAGGTTAAAGATTCCCTTTTTTTCCGGGCGCTCGTGGAACCAGAGGACGGCGTCGACCACGTCCTTGACGTAGACAAAATCGCGCTTCTGTCCGCCGTCGGCGTAATCGGGGCGGTGGGACTTGAACAGGCGTAAGCAACCGGTGTCGCGCGCCTGCTCGAAGCCCTTGTGGACCATGCTTCGCATATCGTCCTTGTGATATTCGTTGGGGCCGTAAACGTTGAAATAGCGGAAGCCGGTCAGGCGCTCCGTGAGGCGGTTCCTGACGGCCCAGATATCAAAATCGAGTTTGGACTGGCCGTAGGGGTTCAGAGGTTTGAGCCTGGGCGTCAGCTCGTCATCGTCCGAGTAGCCGAGTTCGCCCGCACCGTACGTCGCGGCGCTGGAGGCATAAGAAAAATAGATGTCATCCTTGAGGCACCACTCGGCCAGCGTTCGCGTGTAACCGGTGTTGTTGCGCGCCAGGAATTCAACGTCGGTCTCTGTGGTGCTGGAGCAGGCGCCCTGATGGAAGACCGCGCGCGGTTTGCCGAGTTGGCGGTTTTCCACCTTCCGAAGAAATGCATCCGATTCGAGATAGTCGGTGAAACGCAGTTGTTCGAGATTCTTCTTCTTGGGACTTTGCTCGAGATCCTGGTCCACGATCAGAATATCCTTGTGCCCGCGCGCGTTCAATCCCCAGACCAGCGCACTGCCGATAAAACCGGCCCCACCTGTGACGATAATCATGGCCTCTCCCGTTAAAAAAACGTATTGTAGCATATAGAACCCCGGGTTGCCCGCGCCTCCAAACGGTGATAAAGTACGACTAACACAATCGGGAGGTTGTCAGATGACTGTGTACGGATGGGTATTCATGATCATTGCGTGGTCAGCAATTATGACGCTGCTCGTTTTTTGCTTCAGACGAGTGCTTGGAGGGGGAAAGCGCTGACGTTTCAAGACTATGAAATGCCATAGCTAAAGTTTTTAATTATTGTTTGTTAATAAAATTTTATTCGCTTGTAAAATACATTCAAACTTGGTATATAGAAAAAGTCAGATGAAATTGTCCGTTGGTTTTTTTGGATCCTTAAATCAATAAGTACAACAGAAAAATTCAAATAAGGATGCGACTTTTATGGCGTACCGCCCACTTTATAAAGAAGATGTCGTAACAGACCGCGAGCGGAAGAATATGATTTTTTTGGATGTGATCCGCCGCAACGGACCCATCGCCAAAACGGACATTGCGCGCATCACACGGCACAATATCGTGACGGTGTCCAATTACGTCGAGCATTACATCAAGCAGAAGCTGGTGCTGGAGCGCGGGTTGGACGTTTCTTCAGGCGGCCGCCGCCCGGAACTCATCGAGCTTAATGCCGACTGGGGGTTTGCCGTCGGAGTCGATATCGGGCCGCAGGCCGTCACAGCGGTGCTGACCAATCTTTCGCCCAAAATCATCCGCAAGAAGCGGATCGCCCGCCCGCAAGGCCACATGGAGCAGGTGATCAATGAGGCGGTCAAGCTCACCCAGGCGGTGATCAAGGAAGCGGATGTCGACCGCGAAAAAATCCGGGGCATCGGTCTGGGGATTTCGGGTGTGATTGACAAGCAGGCCGGCACGGTCCGCGATACGGATCCCGATCGCGGGGTCACGGTCGGGAACTATATTTCGGCCAAAAGCATTCTTGAGAAGGAGCTCAACATCCCGGTCTCCATCGGTAATGATGCGAGTCTGGCGGCGCTGGCCGAGAAGAAGCTCAGCCTGCGTATTGACGATGAGAACATCCTCTATATGTACGGGGACGTCGGAAGCGGCATTATTACCAAAAACGACCTTTTTTGGGGTTCGAGCTGGTCAGCGGGAGAGATTCAACTCAGCCTCGCTGATGCGGATGAACTCGGGCTTCCCGAATGGGTCACCCAGTCCCACTTCTTCAAGTCACGGGGGCTGGACATGGGGATTCTGGAAGATGTGCGGGAGTTTTTGGCCTCGAAGCCGGAAGGCACCGACATCTGGGGGTTGATTGGCAACGACCCGAAGAAACTGGACATCAAAGCCGTTTTTGAGGCGGTCCGAAACGGCGACAAGGCGGTGACAGAAATTGTCGAGAAAACCATGAACCTTCTGGGGCTCAAGGTTTCTTATCTGACGAATTTTCTGAATCCGGAAGTGGTGGTACTGGGCGGCGGGATTGAGCACGGCGGGGATTATTCCGTCAACTGTGTGCGCCGGATCGTCAAAAAACTCGTAATGGAGGAAGTGGCGGGCAGCGTCAAAATCATTTTGTCCCGTCTGGGAGATGACGCGGTGGCTCTGGGAGCTGTGTCGCTTGTGATTCAAGAACTTTTCGCGGAGATTTGATATGGAAGGACAAAAACGAAGAATACTGGACCCCAAGGATTTGTCGGATCACGAGAAGAAGAACCTGATGATCCTTGAGACCATTCGCCGCAAAGGTCCCGTGGCGCGCGCGGATATTGCCCGCCTGGTGGATCTGAACAACGTCACAGTGACGAGTTATGTGGATCAGTATCTGAAGAAGAAGGTGCTTCAGGAAGCCGGGGTGCATATTTCGACCGGCGGGCGCAAGCCCACACTGGTGGACTTGGAGTCGATGCGCGCCTTCGCTATCGGCGTGGGGCTGAATGCGGTTGACTTCATCGCGGTGCTTTACAATCTCAAGGGTCAGATTCTGCACAAGGTCAAGATTGAGCGCACCACGGAGTCCAATCAGAAGCCTGTCGAAAGCCTTCTGGAGGTAGTGGATCTTCTGGTGAAGGAATCGAAGGTAGATCTCGAGAAGGTCCACGGGATCGGAATCGGGGTGCCCGGAATCGTCAACCACCAAAACGGTACTGTGCGCTGGCCCCGGGGGCTTCTCTCGGGTGATCTCGCGATCACGTCCTCGATCTCCAATCGCGTCTATGACAAGTTCAAGGTTCCGGTGATTCTCGATAATGATGCCAACACGGCGGTTTTTGCCGAGCAGTGGGCTTCTCCCGAAGGGCTCAACGTCGAGTCCGCGGTGTATCTGTATTCGGGCTCCGGCTGCGGGCTGATGTTCGGCGGGCACATCTATCGGGGATTCACGGGGTCTGCGGGCGAATTTTTGTTCGACCTGTCCCAGGAAGACCCGATCGCATGGTTGCGCGAAGCGGTCGATAAGGGCGGGTGGGCCATCGATCTGGGCATCACGCAACACGCGAGAGAAGAGATCAAGCATCATTCGGAATCGAAGCTCTATGAGACGTGCTCGGGCG
The DNA here is from genome assembly GCA_015231685.1 of Candidatus Omnitrophota bacterium. Classification (GTDB taxonomy): domain Bacteria; phylum Omnitrophota; class Gorgyraeia; order 2-02-FULL-51-18; family JAGOUK01; genus JADGBA01. The sequence continues at coordinate 13,726 of JADGBA010000004.1, forward strand.
ACCCCAAGAACGTGGATTTTGATATGGTGATTGCGTCGGCCGAGGCGGGGGATGATTTTTGTAAGGAAGTCCTGCGCGAAGCCGGTTATGGCCTCGGTTACAAGTCGGCGCTAATTACGAATCTTTTGAATCCGGAGCTCATTATTATCGGGGGAGGCCTCGAGCGCGCGGGGATCGTCTTCCTGGACGCGGTCAAGAAGCGCATCCGTGACATCGCGATACCCGAAGCGGCCGAACGCGTCAAGGTGGTGCCTTCCAAGCTTGGCGAAGACGCGGTCCCCATGGGGGCGGCGGCTTTGGTGATACAGAATTACTTTATTTCAAACTGACGGAGTGTGAGTGATGACACAGCTTACCTGTAAATATTGCCAGGAACCTTTTGAACGGAACAAATATTCTCCGCGCCAGAAGGTGTGTTCGAAGCCGGAGTGCCAGCGTTCGCGGCAGCTTGAGAGCATGAAGGATTGGCGTGCGAGTCACCCGAATTATTTCAAATACGACGAATCCAAGGGGGCGGAGTGGCTGAAGACCCAGAGGGAACGCTCCCGTGTCTGGCGGGAACGCAACCCCGAAAAGATTCGCGCCTATCGCCAGTCGCATCTCGAGGAATACCGGAATTATATGCGGGAGTACATGAGAAAGTACCGCGACCGCAAAAAGCAGTCCCCGGGCAGTCCGGAGGCCTCACCGGAATCCACTGAGGGCGGTATCCGCCCGTTGTAGAAGAACAACCGTGAAAAGAACCCCTCTGTTTGAAGCGCACCGCGCTCTTGGCGCGACCATCGTTCCGTTCGCCGGTTATGAACTGCCGATGGTGTACAGCTCGATTGTCGAAGAGCATCGCGCGGCCCGGAATCAGGCGGCCATGTTCGATGTGTCGCATCTGGGCGAAATCCGGCTTGACGGTCCGGGTGCCGCGGCGTTTCTGGACCGGACGCTGCCGACCCGGCTTGAGGACCTTGCCGATGGCCGGATCCGGTATTCGGCCGTCCTTGCCGATGACGGCGGCATTCTTGACGATATCCTTGTCTATCGGATGAACGGGGAAGCCTTTTTTCTCATCGTCAACGCCTCCAATATAGGGAAGATCGTTTCCCGGCTTGAGGCGCTCAAACCCGCTTCCGGCGTAAACTTGAATAACGAGAGTGACCGGTGGGGGTGCGTGGCGGTCCAAGGTCCGGGAGCGCTTGCGGCGTGCTGTGAGGCCTTCGGTGAGGACTACGACCGGCTCCTGTATTACCAGTTTACCGGCTCGGAGCGCGCCGGCAACAATGTCTGGGTTTCCCGCAGCGGTTACACCGGCGAGGACGGATTTGAATTTTTTGCCGAAGCGCGGGAGCTCATAAAAGTGTGGGACCGGCTGCTTAATCGGAGCGGCAAGCTGGGCCTGAAGCCCGCGGGACTCGGCGCGCGCAATACCCTGCGCCTTGAGGCGGGCAACGGACTTTATGGCGCGGATTTTGATGAAGCGACGGTCCCGATGGAGGTCAGACTCGGGTGGCTGGTGGACTGGGAGAAGGATTTTGTCGGAAAAGAGGCGCTTCTCGAAAGGCGCCGGCAGGGGATCGCGCGGCGGCTTTGCGGCTTCAAGCTCAGGGAGCGGGGTGTGGCGCGGGACGGGTATCCGGTCACCGTGGACGGCAGAAATGTCGGGCGGGTGACAAGCGGATCTTTTTCGCCGACGCTGGGGGCCTCGATCGGCCTCGCGCTGGTCAGTACCGAATGTACGAAGGCGGGGACGGTGTTCGATATTGAAGTTCACGGCCGACGGGTGCCGGCCGAAGTGGTTAAACTGCCCTTTGTGCCTTTGAGACACAAGCAGGCCTAAAGAATCCGGGGAGAGAACACGATGGAGCCGAACAAGCTTAAATTTGCCGAAACCCACGAATGGATCGCCGCTGAGGGCCAAACGGCCCGTGTGGGCGTCTCCGATCATGCCCAACGGGAGATGTCGGACGTGGTTTTTGTTGAGCTGCCCGCCGCGGGCAAGGACGTCAAACAGAAGGAGTCCTGCATGGTGGTGGAGTCCGTCAAAGCCGCATTTGATGTGTATGCGCCGGTTTCGGGCAAAATCACCCGCGTCAACGAGAAGCTCAAGAACGAGCCGCAACTCGTCAACCAGTCTCCCTACGAAGACGGGTGGCTTTTTGAGGTGGAGCTTTCCGACCCCTCGGAGCTCGGAGCGCTCATGGACGCAGAGGCTTACGAAAAGGCCAAGACAACCGCGCACTAAACACGCGCGCTCATAAAGGCGGATTCGTGGAATACGTTTCCTTCACCCAGGAAGATCAGGACGAAATGCTTCGCGTCATCGGCGTGAAGGATTTTGGGGATTTGCTTTCCGGAATTCCGCGGGATCTGCGCCTCAGAGAATTCAACATCGGTCCGGGAATGTCGGAGATGGATCTCTTGATCAGCCTCCGGCGCATCGGTCAGCGGAACTTTCATTCGGACCGATTTGCCTCATTCCTGGGAGCCGGCGCCTACGATCACTACATTCCGCCTGTGGTGGGACAGCTTTCGTCCCGCAGCGAGTTTTTGACCGCCTACACGCCTTATCAGGGGGAGGCCAGCCAGGGCACGCTCCAGACGATTTACGAATATCAGAGCCTCATGTGCAATCTTCTGGCGATGGATGTTTCCAACGCTTCTGTTTATGACGGGGCTTCGGCGGCGGCTGAAGCGGTGGTCCTGGCGTTGAGGCACACATCGCGGCCGCGGGTCCTCGTGCCGGAAACCCTGCACCCCGAAACCATCGAAACCCTCAAAACCTATGCGGGCAATCTTCCCGTCGAATTTGTCCTCCTGCCCCAAAAAGACGGCGTGACGGACCTGGATATCCTCGAAAAGCAAGCGGACGGCCGGACGGCCGCCGTGGTGCTGCAAAATCCCAACTTCATGGGTTTTTTGGAGGATGTCTCGCGCGCCTCCGAGATCGCGCGTAAGGCGGGAGCGCTCATGATCGTGTCCGTCAATCCGCTCAGCCTGGGCGTTCTTGAGGCACCGGGCGTTTTGGGCGCTGACATCGCGGTCGGTGACGGGCAGCCTCTGGGCAATCCCGTAAGCTACGGAGGGCCGCACTTCGGGTTCTTCGCGGTCAAGGAACCGTTGATGCGGCGTTTGCCGGGAAGGATTTCGGGAATGACGGTGGACAACAAGGGACGCCGCGCTTTTGTTCTGACCCTGCAGGCGCGCGAACAGCACATCCGCCGCGAGAAGGCGACATCCAACATTTGCACGAACCACGCGCTCTCGGCGCTTAAGGCACTCATCTTCCTGACGGTTATCGGTCCTCACGGGTTCAAGCGCATGGCCGAACTCAATGTCCAAAAAAGCCACGAAACCCTGGATATTCTCAAGTCGGTGCCGGGAGTGAAGCCCTATTCCGCGGCGCCGTTCTTCAACGAATTCACCGTCCGCATCGACAAGGATGACGAAAAGCTCAAACGCGCGTTCTTCGCGCAGAAGCTGATCGGCCCGCTGCATCTGGGCCGCTTCGACGAGCGCTGGCGGGGGCTGTACCTGGTCGCCGTGACAGAACAACGAACCACCGATGAGATGGAACGCCTGGCGCGTGCCATCCGGGATGCCTAGGAGAGACGATGTCGGAAGTGATTTTTGAGAAAAAGTCCCGCAATCCCGGTGAACACGTGAGTCCGACGGACCCGCTGTTCAAGCTCTCCGCCGCGATTCCCGAAAAACACCTGCGCCGTTCACCGCTGGGGATTCCGGAACTGAGCGAGCTCGAGGTGGTCCGGCATTTCACGCGGCTTTCCCAGAAGAATTTTTGTGTGGATACGAATTTTTATCCCCTGGGCTCTTGCACCATGAAGTACAATCCGCGCGTCAACGATCAGGTTGCCGCCTGGCCGTTTTATGCCCGGATTCATCCGTATCAGGAAGAAAGGCACGTTCAGGGGATGCTCCAGGTCATTCATGAGCTCGAAGAGGACCTTTGCCGCATCACGGGAATGGACGCCTTTTCTTTGCAGCCGGCCGCCGGGGCTCAAGGCGAATTCGCGGGGCTTCTCATCGTCAAGGCGTATCATGACTTGAAGGGGCAGAAACGCACCAAGGTCTTTGTGCCGGATTCGGCGCACGGGACCAATCCCGCATCGGCGGCGCTCTGCGGATATGAGGTGGTTCAGATCAAGACCGACGCGGCCGGCCGGGTGGATGTGGCGGACTTGAAGACCAAGGCCAAAAAGGACACTGCGTGTTTCATGATGACCAACCCCAACACGCTGGGGCTTTTTGAGAACAATATCCGGGAGATCACGCGCATCGTTCACGATGCCGGAGGACTCGTCTATTACGACGGGGCTAACCTGAACGCGCTTCTTGGCATCTCGCGCCCGGGCGACATGGACTTCGACATCGTGCACGTGAACCTCCACAAGACCTTCGCTGTACCGCACGGTTCCGGCGGACCGGGTTCGGGCCCGGTGGGAGTGCGAGCGGAGCTTGAAAAGTTTTTGCCCCAACCGCGCCTGAAGCGTACCGAAGAGGGATTTGTCTGGGACTACGACCGTCCGTACTCGATCGGGCGATTGAGAAGTTTTTATGGCAACGTGGGCGCCTATCTGAGGTCGTACTGCTACATCCGCGCTCTCGGCTCGGCGGGGTTGAAGCGTGTTTCGGAATTCGCGGTGCTTGCCGCCAATTACCTGAAGGCCCGGCTCAAGAATCACTACGAAATGCCCCACGATTCGCATTGCATGCACGAATTTGTATGCTCGGCCAGGGCCCAGAAGGCCAAGGGGGTCAAAGCCCTGGATATCGCCAAGCGGCTTCTGGACGAGGGGATTCACGCGCCGACGGTTTATTTTCCGCTCATCGTTGAGGAGGCGCTGATGGTGGAGCCGACCGAGACCGAATCCAAACAGACGCTCGATGAATTCGCCGATGCCATGATCCGGATCGCCGAGCAGGCGGACCGCGATCCGGCGTCCGTGCAGGCAGCGCCGGTATCCACACCCGTCGGGCGCATTGATGAAGTCAAGGCAGCGCGGACGCCCAATCTCCGATGGCAGGACTGAAGCCCACGCTCCGAATCCTCCCGCCCGATCTTCCGAACGACGCCCGGTGGAATATGGCCGTCGATGAGGCTCTTCTCGAAGCGGGCACGGCTGCGGTGCCGACGGCGCGGTTCTACTTGTGGGAGAACCCGTCGGTGTCTGTGGGGTATTTTCAGGATCCGCGCGCGGCGCTGAGGGTTCTGGATGGCCGGTTTGAAGGCTGCCGGGTGGTTCGCCGCCCCACAGGAGGCGGCGTGGTTGCGCACGGGGAAGATTTGACGATCGCATTGATTGTTCCGGAGGCCCTCGCGGGACTGCCGGCGGGAGTGACCGATTCCTATCGCGCGATTCATTCGGTGTATCTTGAGGCACTTAAGCCCTTTTTCGGGGGGTTGGGATTTTCGGGTTCCTCAGCGGGATTCAGGCCGCGTTCGGAGCGCGTCTGTTTTGAGGAGCCGACAGCGTTTGATCTGGAGCGGCAGGGCAGGAAAGCCGCGGGTTCGAGCCAGAGGCGCCGCGGCGGCGTGCTTCTTCACCACACATCGCTTGCTCTTGTGTTCGAATCCACCGAACAAAGAACAGACGCGGTCCGAGCGATCGCGCGGGGTCTGGGCCTCCGGTTCGGTTTGGATGAGGTTGAAGCGGGCTTGAGTCCGGAGGAGATTCAGCGGGCGCAAGTGCTGATGAACGGCAAATACTTGGAGCCCCGGAATACGGTCTGTGCGGATTTTGTGTTGACGGGCGGGGGCGCGGGGAATAAGATTTTTTGACATCGGAGGTGCGTGTGCAACCAGAAAAAAGCCAAGAGAGAGCGGAAACGGAAAAAGCATTTTCTCTGCATCACAATATGTTTGTGCCCAAACGCGTTTTCTTCACGAAAGGCGTCGGCCATCACCGGTACGAACTCAGATCTTTTGAGTTGGCACTTCGCGAAGCGGGCATCGAGAAGTGCAATCTCGTTCATGTGTCCAGCATCCTGCCGCCGGATTGCCGGATCATCTCCCGCAATGAAGGAATGAAGGAGATTATTCCCGGCATGATCACGTTTTGTGTCATGGCGCGGTCCTCGAGTGACGAGCCGCGGCGGCTCATCGCCTCGTCCATCGGTTGCGCGATTCCCGCCCAGAATTCTGATTACGGGTACCTGAGTGAACTCCACACCTTCGGCTCCACCGAAAAGGAAGCCGGCGACCGGGCCGAGGATCTTGCGGCGATGATGCTGGCCTCGACGCTGGGCATTGAGTTTGATGAAGATAAAAGCTGGGATGAGAAGGAAGAGTCCTTCAAGCTGAACGACCGTATTTACAAAACCACCAACAGCACGCAGTCGGCCATTGTCGAAAAGGGCGGTTATTCCACCACCGTGGCGGCGGCGGTGTTCCTGTTCTAAAAGGCGGGGGATTCATGGCGCGCCAACCGGACCTCACTGTCGTTGTGCCGGTGTTCAATGAGTCGGCTTTGTTTGCTGAGTTGCATGCGCGCGTCTCGGCCGCTCTCGCAAAAACCGGCCGTCCGGCCGAGATCATTTATGTCGATGACGGAAGTTCCGACGGCACACTCGACTTGATCCGCGCTGTCGCCGCGAGGGATGCGGGCGTTCGTTTCTTGAGTTTTTCCCGGAACTTCGGCCACCAGACGGCGGTCTCCGCCGGGATCGAGAATGCTTCAGGAAGGCTCGTCCTTGTGATGGACGGGGACCTTCAGGACCCGCCGGAACTGATACCCGAATTTTTGAAGCTCCACGAAGCCGGCGCGGAGGTGGTCTACGCCGTACGGCGCAAGCGCAAGGAAGGCGCGCTCCTGAAATTCTGCTACCGGCTGTTTTACCGCTTTTTGGCGGGTGTGTCCGACATCCGGATTCCGAGGGATTCGGGAGACTTTTGTTTGATGGATGAACGGGTCGTGCGGGTCCTGAAGCGCATGCCGGAGAGGCGGCGCTTCGTGCGCGGCATCCGGGCTTGGGCGGGGTTCAGGCAGGTGCCTCTCGAATATGAGCGCGACCGGCGTTTTGCGGGTGAGGCCAAGTACAACCTGGCGCGTCTCGTCCGGCTGGCCATCGACGGAATCAGTGATTTTTCTGATTTCCCGTTAAGGCTGTGCGCTTATCTCGGATACGCGATGGCGGGGGTCAGTATGGCAGGTCTTCTGTACAGCGTGGCGTCCAAGCTTATCTATGACCGTACGCCCCAAGGCTGGACCTCGACGACGATCGCGATCTTCTTTATCGGGGGAGTGCAGCTCGTGATGCTCAGTGTCGTCGGCGGCTATGTCGGCCGGATTTATACGGAGGTCAAGCAGCGCCCCCTCTACGTGGTTAAAGAAAGCAACTTCGAACTCTCCGGCCCCAACGCCCTGTGAGGCGGTTTACAACCCTCCGGTCGGGGTGTAGAATACGCTACGTTTTTTGATAACGGGCTTTTCAATCACAACACCAACTTTGGAGGATGTATGCGTAAACATATTCCGCTTCTCATCGTAATGGCGCTTTTGACCGCGGGGTGCGCAACGGGCCGTAATTACCAGACCGATCTCGATGCCCTGAATTCCAAGGTCGACAATCTTCAGTCGCAGCTCACGGCCAAGAACCGGGATTTGGCGGCCCTGCAGGACCAGCTGAGAAATACCCAGGAGCAGCTCCGCGCCGCCCAGACGCAGTTGGAGCTCGCCTCCCGCGCCAAGGCCGAAGCCGAGAGCCGTCTCTATCAGGCGCTGGACAAGCTCGCGGCCCAAAAGAAGTCATCTTCCTCGACGGCCACCACTCAGACGGTGACGGCGGACAAGACCTATATCAAATAACCTCCCGACGTCTTCAGGTTCCCGGACGGGGGAAGGTTTGTCGTATTAGCGGAAGTGGCGGAACTGGCATACGCGCAGGTCTCAGAAGCCTGTGCCGCAAGGCTTGTGGGTTCGAATCCCACCTTCCGCAGTATTTCAACTATACTCGGAAAAAGTCTTGACTATTTCCGAGTATAGACTATACTCGCCACCATGAGCCCGTCCACCCATCCCAGGACCATTTACAAAACATTATGGGACGATTTATCCAGCCAGAAGCCTCTCGTGATGCTGGCCGGCCCCCGACAGTCCGGCAAGACGGTATTTGCCGGAAGGATCGCCGCGAAGGATTTTGCGGATGTTGTTTATTTCAACTGGGATGCGGAGAAGGACAAACGGCGGTTGATTGGTGACCGTGCGTTTTTCAGTTCGGAACCGCGGCAGAACGCTTCCAAAAAGCCGCTTGTGATCCTGGACGAGATTCACAAATACCGCGATTGGAAGAATTACCTCAAGGGTGTTTACGATCAGTTTGCGGAGGAGTATCAGTTCCTTGTGACCGGGAGCGGGCGTCTGGAGTATTCACGCAAGGCGGGGGATTCGCTTGCCGGAAGGTTTTTTAGATTTCACATTTTCCCCTTCACTCTCGCAGAGTTTGCGAGCCGCCGAAAGTTGTTGAAGGATTTTTTGAAGGATCCTCTGGAAGACCAGACGGAGGCATCCGTCGGGCAGACCCGAACCATCTTTGAACAGCTTTGGGAGTTCAGCGGGTTTCCGGAGCCTTTTACCCGGGGAAAAAAATCTTTTTGGTCTCTCTGGTCCCCGGCGTATGGACAGCAAATTGTGCGGGATGACTTGAGGACGATGGCTGATCTGCGGAATCTCGACTTGGTCGAAACGCTTTTTGCCTTGATTCCGGGGAGGGTGGCAAGCCCTTTGTCGATAAACAACCTGGCCGGGGATCTTGGCGTTTCCTTTGACACGGTCAAAAGCTGGATGCTTCTCTTCGATGCGTTTTACCTGACGTTTCGTCTGTCACCGTGGACGGAACGGATTTCGAGGAGTATCCTCAAGGAAAAGAAGGTTTATCTGTTCAATTATCCCGTCGTTGAGGATGAAGCTGCCCGCTTCGAGAATCTCGTCGCGGTTGAATTCCTGAGGGCGGTCCAAAGCTGGAACGATTCGGGGGCGACCGGGTTTGACTTGAGCTATATCCGGAACAAGGAAAAGCAGGAGGTTGATTTTTTGATTACGCGTTCGAACAAGCCTCTGCTTTTGGCTGAAATCAAACTAGCGGACGAGACCCCCGCCGCCAATCTTCGGATGTTTCAGGACCGGTTGAATGTCCCCGCGATACAATTGGTCAAAAAGGAAGGCGTCAAAAAAATTTATAAAAACGGCAAAAACAGCATTTTGGTCATAACCGCGCACCGCTGGCTATCCTCACTGCCATGAAAAAAAAAGAAGATAACCCCCGCGTCGCGTCCAATCGCCGGGCGCATCATTATTATGAGCTCTCTGAGCGCATGGAGGCGGGACTTGAGCTTAAAGGAACCGAGGTCAAGTCCCTGCGGGGCCATCAGTGCAATCTTCAGGACGGATTTGCCCGCTTCGACAAAGGGGAGCTCTTCCTGCACGGGGTGCATATCTCGCCCTTCGAGCAGGGCAATATCAACAACCATGAGCCCACCCGTCCCCGCAAACTCCTTCTTCACAAGAGCCAGCTCAAGCGCCTCTTCGGTCTTCTCACCCAGAAGGGGCTGACCCTCGTTCCGCTCTCGGTGTACTTTACGCGCGGCATCGCCAAGTGCGAGATCGCCATCGCCAAGACCAAGAAGGCCCCCGACCGCCGCGACGACATTAAGAAGCGCATCGCCCAGAGGGAGATGGACCGGGCGGTCAAACAGCGTCTCAAGTAAATTCCCGCCAAAGGCACATGTCCGGTATAATACCGGAGTAGGGGGCGAACGGTCTCGATCCGGGCAATCGTTCGCGCGGTGGCCATGCAGAGGTTGCGAGGAGGCCTCTTAAAACACCTTGCATCGTACAAACGCGAAAACAAGCGTAAACTCATTCCAGGTGCCGGCTTTCCGGCTCCCGGTGATGAGCCCAGTAGCTCTCTAAAAAGAGCTGCCGTCGCGGGTTCTACGCCTGCGGGAATTTTGCGACGACTCATAGCGGGCTGGCTGCAAGCTTTTAGCCTTTGGGGCTTGCGGTGAGATTCCAAAGGCTGGTTCTCAGGGATCCCGTCCGTCGGAGACTTGGGGATGAGACCAAAAGGCGAGACTAAGCATGTAGAGGCTGCGTGTGGGATTTCCGGAGACGCGGGTTCGATTCCCGCCGCCTCCACCAATTTCGTATTCGCCCGCGGAAGTCACCGTAATCGTTCGGTCGTGGAACGGATAGGACGAGGACTCAATGCCGCGGTTTCCGCTATTTGATATGATATCACCGATATGATATACTCTTCTCCGGGAGATTCTTGTGACACGGACAATCATCACTCTTTCAGAAAAAGATAAACAATGGCTGGATCGTTACAGCCGTATGCACGGGCAGTCTCTTGCCGAAACGATGCGCAAAGCCATCAAGCTCCTGATGGGCCGGGAAAAAAGCCGCGAATATGAATCGGCCTTGAACAAGACTGCCGGCTGTCTTAAGGGCTCAAAAGATGCCGTGCAAAGAGTGCGTGAATTGCGGGGGGAGTGGGATGGCCGATGAAATCGCCGGAATATCTCATTGATTCAAACATCCTTATCGATCATTTGAACGGAATCAAAAAATCAACCGAATGGCTGAGTCGGGTCAAGGACGGGCAGGCAGTGATCTCGGTCATTACTTACGCCGAAGTCCTATCGGGGAATGAATCTCAAAGTGATTCCATCCTCTATCTCTTGCAGCAATTTGGATGCCTGTCCATCGAGTTGGTGACGGCGGAATTGGCCGGTCGCTTGCGGAACGCGCATTCATGGAAATTGCCTGACGCGTTTCAGGCGGCTCTTGCCATTCAGCATCGTTTGACGCTTATAACCCGCGATCAAAGGGCTTTTAAGGACGTCCGAAATCCTGCGGTAAGAATACCGTACATCCTGCATTAATGCGGTACACATACAATATATTAGTAGTCACAATACGAACTAATTTGACTCCTGTGGTGAGGCCGCATAATATATCGAGCTATTTCAAATATTAATTAATCGTGTGTGTACCTATTTATTTGGAAACTTTTTGGCGGTGGAAAGCGTCTAATATGTATACGGGAACCAATTGTTAACCATCATAAAAGGGGGTAGGCGATGAGAAACAAGTTGATGACAGCGGCATTGATCGGACTGTTTGCGGGGTCGATTGTGTCGGCGGGCGCTTATGCGGGTCAGGGCTGGGGCGACGCGAAAGGCTCGATGCATAGCCGCGGATACAAGGACAAGGGATGCCAGGCCACGCAGTCGGCTATGTGTATTTTGCGGAATGCCGATGAGCTTGGATTGACCGAGGATCAGAAGAATCAGATCACCGATATCAAAACCGAGGCCAAGAGGGATTACATACGCAGTAAGGCCGAAATTGACCTTATCGCGGTGGACGTCAAATCGGAGATGTATAAGGATGCAACCGATGTGGGCGCCGTGACGGCCCTAATCGACAAGAAGTACGCCGCCAAAGCCGAGAAGGCGAAGGCCATGGTTCGCGCCAAAGCCGACATGGAGTCGGTTCTCACGGATGAGCAGCGCGCGAAGCTCAAAGAAATCAAGAAAAGCTGCTGCGGAGCCCGAGGAATGGGCCGGGGAAAAATGTGCCCGATGACAAAGGACTCGCAGGCCTGTCCCGTGACCGACAAGAAGTAGCACGGCGATTGAAAGTAAAAAAAAGTGAAAAAAAGTGGGACTGTCCCCGAAGGGGACTGTCCCACTTTTTTTGTGTCCCACTTTTTTTTGTCCCCATTTTTTACTTTATGTCACCTCACGTCTCGGGTCTTCCAGAAGGTCCCGGATGTCCCGCTCCGTCGCCCCGAACTCCCTGGCGGCCGCGATGATCCCGGCGCACTCTTCATAGCGCTCCTGAACGAGAGCGCTCTTAAGGTGCAGAAGCGCGGTGCGCTTCTCAGGCTGCCTGATCTTGAAGATGAATTCACGGCTTGAGGGCCGCGGCTTCGTGTGTTTCATTGGACTCCTCCTTTTGTTTGTTTGTGGTGCAAGTGAACTTCCCGGACATTTCCTTCGTGTACCCCTCGTGTAAAAACAAAAAACCCATTACCGCTTGGGCGATAATGGGTTGTTTTGTCGAAAAACCGGTTTGGTCTAAATCGTTACGCTAGAGAAAAACCTCCCCGACAACCCACGAGCGCCGGCATAAGCGAATGGCGCTGCCACGAGCACACAAAGCCCGCCTTCGCCGCCGTCTTATTGGCGCGAATCAGAACTACATGGTTGTCAGAAGTGTATAAGCGATTCATGGTCGTTTTCTCTGTTTGTTTCAACAGGAAGTATACCTCAAAGGTTCCCTGCAAAGCAAACGCGGAACCGGGGAC
>JADGBA010000089.1 GCA_015231685.1 Candidatus Omnitrophota bacterium
GCTCCGCGTCGGGCTTCAGTCCTCGAAGCGCCTCGAGATTCCGGCCGACATTCGATCCGCACTCCAGAATCGAAGCGATACGGCCGGCACGCGAGAGCATCCGCCGCCAGCCCTCTCGCGCGCCCTCCATGTCAAATTGCCGGTTGTCCCGGACATACCCTTCGCCTTCGCTGCCCTGCCAAAACGATTCCTGCGCACTTCGTTGTTGTTTAGTCATGGTCCCAGATGTTGTCCTTTATCCATGTTCCGCTCTCGTTCTTGACCCAAACCCGCGGATCGCGAAAACGGTCCGCCACTTCGTCAAAGATCTCGCGCGTCCATCCGGTGTATTCAAGCCACCGGGACATGTCCTCCGGTTGCGCCGCGTCATACCCGCGCACCTTTTCGATTCCCTCAGCGCGACTCATCACACCGTTTCGGATATCCCGGCACGCATGGTCCGTCGCGCGGCCGTACCCGAATTTGATGAACTTCATGTAATCATGCACTCCGTTGTCATGGATGTCGTTCAGATTCGAATCCAAACGATAGGTTCTCGCGAAGGGGCGATCGTACAACTCAAAGCCGTAGAGATCGATCATCTTCTGCAAATGATCCAGCTGATTCCACCCGAAATAATTCGAAATAAAAATTCCCCGGAGTCCCAGCCGGTCGATCTCTTCGTCGCTCGGGTATTTGGCCCAAATGAAGTCCTGTGGGGTCAACCCTTCGGTTTCCTCACAAAAATCGAACCAATCGAACCCCCGGCACATGTGCTCGGTCCGGTACTTTTTGGTGAACTCCACGAGATCATTGTACGAATGCATCCCGCCCAGATTCATAAAACCGTGTTCGCCGTAGATGAACAATTTGACGCCGAATTTGGCCGCCATAACGATCGGAAGCGTCATGATGCCGATGTGCGTATGCCAGTTGGGATCCCCCATTTGGAGCATGCCCATGCGGTTGAGTTTCTGGAGAACATTCACTTCGGGAGTGAAGTGCAGAAAATCCCCTTTAAAATTATCCTTCATCCGCTGGATATTCCTCATCCCGACATCCGTGTGGTTGTTTTCGGCGTAGCACACAAAAAGAACCTTGAGCCCGAATTCCTTCGTCAGGAGATGCGATTGCCAAAAGCTGTCTTTGCCGCCAGAGACGGCAATCACCAAATCGTAATTCGATCCGTCCTTGGAGCGGTACCGGTCCATCAGTTTTTCGAACATCTGTCGGCGTCGACCCCAATCCACGGTTTTTTGTTCCTCGTGAGTGCGGCAACCGCTGCATACCCCTTTCTCATCGAACGTTAAAGGTGTCGCGGCCACTCCCGGATAGACGCAACGGGTACAATATCTGATTTTGGGTGCCTGAATGGCCATGCCTTCGTTCTCCTTTTTAGATGCGCCATCGACGCGGTCAGCTCATTGCGGGAACCGGGGATGCCAACGGCTTCACCGGCAGCCCCAACTCCGATAACTCCCGCTTCGAACGCCGATACGCGTTTTCGGTAAAATTAAAAATGTTGCCGGCCGCCACGGCGGAAGCCTGCGTTTGTTGCATCACTTCAGCCATATCGTCAAAGGTTCCGGCGCCGCCGCAGGCGATCACTGGAATATTCACGGCGGCCGCCACCTCCTCGATGATCTCAAGATCAAATCCGTTGGCCGCTCCGTCCCGGTCAATCGAATTCAAAAATATTTCGCCCGCGCCGGAGGCCTCGGCGCTTCGCGCCCATTCGGCGGGCGTTTCCCGCACCGCCTCACGGCCCTGATCAATGAACACCACGGGCCGACCGTCGACGCGCTTCACGTCGATACCGACCACCATGCATTGGCGGCCGAAATGCCCCGCCACCCGGGCGATCAGCTCCGGATGCCGATAGGACTCCGTGTTAATGATCACTTTGTCGGCGCCGCCGGCAATGTAATCGGCGGCTTCCCGAAAATCGCGGATGCGCCCTCCGAAGGTCAGCGGCATGAAACACTCCCGCGAAATCGCCCCCAGAATTTCGAGCGTGGACTGCATGCGCTTGATCTTATGATCGTCGCGCTTCAAATTGTGCTCACCCTCCCGGGTGATATCGATATAGATCAGCTCATCGGCCTGCCAATCGTTCAGCCGCCGGAGCCGATCGATGGGATTGCCGAATTCCCGGAAGTCCACAAATCCCTGACTTCGGACAATGAGTCCGTTTTTTAAAAAAAGCACCGGGATCACGCGCTTTTTCAGCATCGCGCCTCCCCGGACATTCCCAAAAAACGCTTCATGAGAAGCACGCCCAGCCCGTGGGATTTTTCGGGATGGAACTGGACCCCCAGGACCCTGCGCCGGCCCACCACGCTGGCGAATCGGATGCCGTATTCGGTGACGCCCCACACATCCTCAGCGGATTGGGCATCAAAATAATAACTGTGCACAAAATAATAATCCCCTTCATTCTCCGGACGGAAGGCTTCGTTGACGGCGCCGACCCGAACCTCGTTCCATCCCATGTGCGGGACCCGTAGCGTCTCTCCGGGCAAATGAACAATTCGTCCCAGGATGAGCCCCAATCCTTCACAAACGCCCCCTTCCGTTCCTTCGCTCGCCAAAAGCTGCATCCCCAGGCAAATGCCCAGGATCGGTTTGGAGTCCTCCGCAAAGATCGCGCGAAGCTTGGGTGTCCATCTGCGATCATTCAACTGCCGCATGCCTTCGGCGAACGATCCGACGCCCGGCAGAATCACATGCGTTGCCTCATCTAACGCCTTCGGCTCTTTCGCGATGGCACACGGCGCCCCCAAATACTCGCACACGTTCATGACGGATCTTAAATTCCCCATCCCGTAATCCACCAGTCGAACCCGTGCTTCGGCGGCCTTCATACGTCGAGGCGCCTCCCAGAGAGCGGAAGTGAGACGCGCTTCCGGGTCCGAAGCGAACGACATAAGGCCGAGGCGATTTCGAGACTGCGGTATCCGTCCTCCGCGCTGCATGCCGGCGCCTGACCGCGCCGAAGCGAGCGAACCATGTCCCGAATGAGACTCGGAATTCCCTCAGCGAGGGAGCCCTCCAATCGCTTCTTAAAAAGGAGCTCTCGGTACCCCGAGAACATGGGGTGATCCCGCGTCTCCCAGATTTCGGCGGCGGTGCTGCTGGCCACCATGCGCAGGCGCTTTTGGGTGCCAAAAATATCGGCCTCAAAAAGCAGGTACGGCTTCACCTCGAGCGACTGAAGCGTGCATCCGAAGCCCTGTTTAAAATGCAGGTACCCCGAGATCTCGGGATCCGCCTTCGTCCCGGCCGCGTTCGGATCGGCCCACACCCAATCCACCTCCCCAAAAAACATCCTCAAATAATCAAACAAATGCGTCCCCGTATTGAACACGCCGGCGCTATAGTAGCATGAGACGCCTTGAATGCGCCCCAAATCCCCGCGCCGGATCATCGCCTGAACCTTGCAAAAGAGTTCCAGATATCGCCGCGTGTAATTGACCGCGCAATGAACGCCCTTCTGCCGCACGCAGCCGACGATTCGGCGTGCCTCCGGCAACGAAACGGATAACGGTTTCTCACAAATAATGCCCCGGACGCCCATCCGGGCCGCCAGTTGCACAAGTCCTCCATGACTTGCGGGCGGAGTGCAAATACTCACGAGATCGGGCCGCTCCTTGGCAAAAAGGGCCTTGGCATCCGTATAAAGGCGATTGATCTTCCACTGTTTCCCGAACGCCGCCAAACGCTCGGCATCAATATCGCAGGCCGCGACAAGCCGTGTGTCCGGATTCCGGAGATACCCTTGAGCGTGAGTGGCGACATAGCGCCGCTTTTTGTCCGCGGCAAAAAGGCTGGCGATTCGGCCGCAACCGATGACCGCGGCTCGGAGCTGCTTCTTCATCCCCTCACCTTCTTCTGGACCACATGGGCATTGAGATCGCGAAGCTCCGGATGCCGGTCCAAATACGCCATGACGTCAAAACTCGTGAACGCCGGATTCTTGGGGTAAAGCTCCGCGTAAATCCCCGCGATCATTGCGTAATCCTCCTGCGTATCGACCGTCCAACGAAGCTTGGGACGCCGGAGCGGTTCGGGGGCTTCCATACCGTCCAGTCGGAAGCGTTCCGGATGTTCATAGATGTACAATGAGACGTTTTCACGGTCGGCAGGGTCCTGAGTCAACCGGTCGACCTCCTCCAATACTTGAGTCGAGAATATCTGTGTGTCCAATCCCCGCGGATATGTGCGCCTCAGAATGTTACTGACATAGTCCGCGTTGGATCGGACATACCGGTCCATCAAGGCATCGATGATCTCAGGGTCGATGAGCGGACAATCGCCGGTAAGCTCGCAAATGATCCCGCCGTGGAAGGCCCGTGCCGCTTCCAAAACCCTCAACAGCACATCCTCCTCGCTTCCCCTAAAAACCGCGACGCCCGCGCTCTGGGCCCATTCCACCACCGCGTCGTCCGCGGCCGAAACCGTTGTCGCCACCACCACCTCATCGATCGACTTCGCACGACGGATGCGCTCGACCATGCGTTCCAGCGACGGTCGGTCGGCGAGCGGCATCAACACCTTACCCGGCAGTCTCGAGGAACTCATGCGCGCTTCGATCGTTGCAATCTTTTTAAGACCCAGTCTATCCATTGGACGGCACCTCCGGAGATTTTTGAATGACTCCACGAATCACATCCCACAATCGCTCTTTTGCTGCAAAATAGATGCACACGGGCAGAAATCCCGCCCCAAACACTCCGAGCCGCACCAGCGCACCCCATCCCGCGCGTCCCCACGGCCCCAAATGGCCGGCGACCCCATCCAATGCAACCATGAACACAAACATCAGAATCACTGCCCCCACCATGCGCAGCCGTTCGGCACGTTCCAGAATCTTCGAGAACCCCATCGTGAACACGGACAAGAAGAACGTGAAATACGCGACAGCGGTCGCCACGGCCACGCCGACAATCCCGTATCCCATACGGATCGCCGCAAAATCCAACAAGGCCGCCCATAGGAGGACGACCACATACACGGGAATCAACTTCTTTTGCTCGTTCATCGTGAAGAGGATCGACGATGACAGCTCGGTCACGGCCATGAAGTAATACCCGATCAACAGGACCCGCATGGCATCGATCCCGCCGGCACACTTGGGCAGGAAGGCACGAACTACAA
>JADGBA010000090.1 GCA_015231685.1 Candidatus Omnitrophota bacterium
TGATTTCGCCCGCCTGATAGTGGGGGACCGTGTTGACGTGCCGCTTCTCTTGCCGCCCGGCGTAGAACCGCACTCGTTCGAGTCGACCCCCAAAGACATCACTCGCATATTGCATGCGGATGTTTTTGTATACACGGGTCCCGCGATGGAGCCGTGGGTTTCGGGGATTTTGGAGGGGCTGAAGACGTCCCCGGAGAGGATTGTGAACGCTTCTGAGGGGATCGCTTTTCGGGATGCGGAGGGCGTGGATGATGAAGCGGAAGCCGAGCCCGGTCCTCACGAGGGGCCGGATCACGCGCATGCGCACGGACGCGACGGGATGGATCCGCATGTTTGGCTGGACTTTGAGAACGATCAACGTATTGTGGAATCCATTGCTGCAGCCTTGATCAAGGCGGACCCGTCCGGCGCGGATTTTTATCTTCAAAACGCCTCGCGGCTCAGCGATGAGCTCGCGGATCTGGACCGAAGGTACCGCGATACCCTTTCCGATTGCGATTCTCGAACAGTTATTTACGCGGGGCATTTTGCGTTTGGTTATCTGGCCCATCGGTATGAGCTCGAATTCGTGTCTCCTTATGAGGGGTTTTCACCCAATGCGGAGCTGGCCCCGCGGGCGGTGGTGGAGCTTATTCGGCGCATCAGGATTTCCGGGGCGTCTTGTGTTTTTACAGAAGAATTGGCACAGCCCCGTCTGGCCCGGGTGATTGCTGAAGAAGCCGGGGTTCCGATCGAGCGGCTTCATGACGGTCATAATGTGTCGAAGGCGGATCTTGAGCGGGGTGTGGGTTTTTTGGATCTCATGGAGCGCAATCTGCGTAAACTTGCCGAAGGATTGCAATGCCGGAACCATTGATTCGTATCAGGGATTTACGTGTTGAGTACCGGGGAACACCTGTTTTGACGGTGAACCGTCTCGAGGTGGAAGCCGGAGAATATCTCGGCATTGTGGGGCCCAACGGATCGGGCAAAACCACGTTTGTGAAGGCGCTTCTGGGACTCGTGGGATCCAGCGGTGAGGTGCTGTTTGATGGGAAACCTTTTGCGGAATTTTTAAAGACAGCGCATGTGGGCTATTTGCCCCAGAAGATGTCCTTTTTGGATCCGCGTTTTCCGGCGACCGCGCGCGAAATCGTCCTTTCGGGTGTGTACTGCTGCAAACGGTTCCCCAAGCGTCTCACGGCCGCGGACCATAAGGCCGCGGATGAGGTGATGGTGCTTCTGGGAATAACGGAGCTGGCCGGACGGCTCGTGGGACGTCTCTCGGGAGGTCAGCAGCAACGCGTACTTCTGGCGCGGGCACTCGTGCATCCGCCGAAGGTGCTTATTCTCGACGAACCCAGCTCAGCGCTTGATACGCCATCGCGCCGGATTCTTTATGATGCGGTCCGCGCGCTTCACGCCGCAAAGAGGATTGCGGTGATGGTGGTTTCTCATGATGTGGTGACGATCGGGAAGGATGTTTCCAAGCTTCTGTATCTTGACCGCGAGGTTGTCTTTCACGGCACTTCGGAGGAATTCCAAAAATCCCCCTCCATGGTCGAATACCTGCGTTCGGGCCAACCCCTGATCTGCCACAGGAGGTGACGGATGGAGACTCTGGCGATTCTTAGGGAGGCCCTGGGATACACGTTCGTGCAGCGCGCGGTCATCGCCGGATGTTTTACGGCTTTGGGGTGTTCCTTTTTGGGGGTTTTTCTGGTCTTGAAGCGATTCTCGCTGATCGGTGACGGTCTGGCGCATGTGAGCTTCGCGACCGTGGCTTTGGCGCTTGTGCTTCACGCCCAGCCGATGCTCGTATCGGTGCCGCTTGTGGGTCTGGCATCGATGGCCATTTTGCGCCTGAATGAGAAATCCGGTCTTCATGGGGATGCCGCGATCGGACTCGTGGCTTCATTCGGCATCGCGCTCGGCGTGCTGATTGCTTCGACCGGCGGCGGCTTCAATGTCGATCTTTTTAGCTATCTCTTCGGAAACATTCTCTCGGTGAGTGAGGTGGAGGTCTGGTTGACTCTCGGCCTGTCTTTGCTGGTGATCGCGGCGGTCTCGCTCTGCTATCACGATCTTTTTGCCATCACCTTCGATGAGGAATACGCGCAGGTGACCGGCGTGCGGGTCCGGGCCGTCAACAAGATGCTGATCTTTCTCACTTCGATGGTTGTGGTGTTGGGAATCAAGATTGTCGGAACGATGCTGATCTCGAGTTTGGTGATTCTGCCGGCGATTTCGGCGCTTCAGGTGGCCCGGAGTTTTCGTTCTGCAATCGGGGTCGCGTCGTTGGTTTCGGTCGCCTCAGTTCTTTTGGGTATTATGTCTTCTTACCTGCTGGACTGGCCTTCGGGGGCAACGATTGTGATGGTCAATTTTTTGTTTTTTGGGGTTTTTTTGGCGGCGGGGCGGTTTCGCAACTGAGTCCCTGGACCCTTGATTTTTTTTAAATTTCGTCTTGAGATGAAGGGGCTGATGGGTTAGAATACTGGGCTTCGCAAGGAGGATGTATGGCAGCAGTCATTCGTATGAACGTCATGGGCAAAAAGAAGAAGATTTCGCACCGCATTGTGGTTGCGCACGCTTCCAGCCCCCGTGACGGCAGATTTATCGCCAAATTGGGTTATTGGGATCCCAGCACGGAACCTGAGACGATCAAGGTGGACGTCGAAAAGGCCAACGACTGGATTCGTAAGGGTGCCCGTCCGACCCCGACGACCCGGGCAGTATTGAAGCGCGCCGGCGTTCAGGTCCGCTAGTTTCCGCCCCAATCCCAGTGCGAGTTGATATTCTCACTTTGTTTCCGGGCATGTTTGAATCGGTGCTTTCGCAATCGATTCTGAAGCGTGCCAGGGAATCGGCTCGTCTGGACGTCAGGGTTCATGATATCCGGCTTGAGGCCAAAGACCGTCATCGCACTTGCGATGACAGGCCTTTTGGCGGCGGGCCGGGCATGGTGTTGAAGGCCGAGCCGATCGATCGCACACTTCGGCGGGTTGTGGGCACTCCGGCGGCGGCGCGCAAGAAGGGCGCTGAGCTCATATATATGTCGGCTCAAGGGGAGCCTTTGAAGCAGAAGACCGCGGAGGCCCTCTCAAAAAAGCGGCGGCTGGTTGTGCTCTGCGGCCACTATGAGGGGGTGGATCATCGCCTGCTTCAAGCGTGGGCGATGCGGGAGATCTCATTGGGGGATTTTATCCTTACCGGAGGCGAGATTCCCGCGATGGCGTTGCTGGACGCGGTGGCGAGGCTTTTGCCGGGAGTTTTGGGCAATGCCGAGTCAAAAAGTTGTGAATCTTTCAGTGAGAATTTGTTAGAATACCCGCAATACACGCGGCCCGCCTTATGGCGGCGCAGGCGTGTCCCTGCGGTTTTATTGACCGGAAATCACGCCGCGATCGATAGGTACCGACGCGAGGAATCCGCTCGCCGGACGGCAGAATGCCGCCCTGACTTGCTTGAAAAACAAACACGAAGGAAACGATCATGAAGAACGCAGTGATCCAGAAAATCGAATCGCTTTATCTCAAGAAGAAGACAGTCCCGTTTAACATCGGGGACACGGTGAAGGTGGTCCAGAAGGTCACCGAAGGCAATAAGACGCGTAACCAGGCCTTTGAGGGGACTGTGATCGGAACCCGCGGGACGGGAATCAACGCTTGTTTTACAGTGCGGAGAATCTCCTTCGGTGAAGGCGTTGAAAAGACTTTTCCGATTCACTCCACCGGTGTGGTCAGTGTCACGGTGGTCCGCAAGGGCAAGGTGAAGCGAGCCAAGTTGTACTATCTGAGGAACAAGAGCGGAAAAGAGGGCCGCATTGAGTCCGCAGTCACCATCCAGAACGAATCCGGAACTGGCGAGGTTTGACGCTGAGGCGTCACAAGGTCTGACCGGAGTTCTGGCCGGGGTGGACGAAGCCGGCCGGGGTCCCCTGGCCGGTCCAGTGG
Source organism: Candidatus Omnitrophota bacterium (assembly GCA_015231685.1). Taxonomy (GTDB): domain Bacteria; phylum Omnitrophota; class Gorgyraeia; order 2-02-FULL-51-18; family JAGOUK01; genus JADGBA01. Next base: position 3,936 of record JADGBA010000090.1, read on the forward strand.
TCGCAGCCGCGGTGATCGTAAAAAATCCCGTGTTTTCTGCGCGCATTGATGACTCCAAGAAGCTTTCGCCCGCAAGAAGGGAAGCCGCTTTTAAAGAAATCCTTTCGAAGTGCCGGGTGGCGAGCGCCATGGTGGAATGCGGCCGAATTGACGAGATTAACACCTACCGGGCGACCCTCGAGGCCATGACACAAGCTGTGGCGGGGTTGGGCGAGGTTCCGGCGCTGGTGCTCGCGGACGGGCCCATGCGGCCTGATGCGCCCTGTCCGGTGCGGCAGGTGATCGGGGGGGATGCGGTGTCGCTTTCCATTGCGGCTGCGTCCATCGTTGCCAAGGTTTTGAGGGACCGGTTGATGGTGTCTTATCATCAGAGATATCCGAATTACGGATTTGACCGTCACAAGGGGTACGGCACCGCGGCCCATCTCGCCGCGATTCGGGCCCATGGTCCCTGCGAAATTCATCGTCGAAGTTTTGAACCTGTTCTTACCATGGTGGCCTCATGAAACCCGAAACCATTCTGATTATCGATTACGGTTCCCAATATAACCTGCTGATTGCGCGCAGGATTCGTGAGCTCGGAGTGTACTGCGAAATTCTGCCTCCGGATCTGGGCTCCAAAGGTCTGGACGGACAAAATATCCGCGGGGTGATTCTCTCCGGCGGTCCTGCCTCCATCTACCAGAAGGGCGCGCCGGGACTCTCGGCCGGGCTTCTGGATCTGGGAGTTCCGGTTTTGGGGATTTGTTACGGGATGCAAATTCTCTGCCACACTCTGGGCGGATCGGTACGGCGCTCGGAGCGGAGGGAATACGGGGATGCCACCCTCAAGACACGCGGAAAAAGCGTGTTTTTCCGGAATGTGCCCTCTTCAAGCCGTTCGTGGATGAGCCATGGTGATTCGGTTGCCCGCTTGCCAAAGGGCTTCCGGGTGATTGCCGCCACTTCGAATACGCCCAATGCCGCCTGCGAGGATTCCCGGCGCAAAATGTATGGGGTTCAGTTTCATCCCGAGGTGGCGCACACCGAACACGGACTCGAGATGCTGAGGAATTTTGTGTTCGGAATCTGCGGCGCGCGCGGTGACTGGAGTCTGAGTTCCTTCATTCGCGAGACGGTGCGTTCGGTCCGCTCCGAAGTAGGGAAGGGCAAGGTGATTTGCGGGGTCTCGGGCGGTGTGGATTCGACTGTGGTC
>JADGBA010000091.1 GCA_015231685.1 Candidatus Omnitrophota bacterium
ACACACGAACACAGCAACCAGTTGATGTTATTCAACTTATAACCGGACAGTAGTGAGGTACACATACAATTAATTAGTAGTACTAATTTATTGATTCAAGGATTCTTCGTTGGGGTGGTGCTGAGGATACTTTTTATCTCTATTCTTCGGGCGGCAGAGCCAACTCGGCAGCGGTCTCAATGCCCGCCCTCACTTCAGGAATGATCCCAAGCTTTGCATAAATGGGGCGAACCGCTTTTCTGTTTTCCGGTAGCTGCCAATAAAACCATAGAAAGCGTCTGCGTCACCACCAGAAGCGACCGCTTGCTTCGGCGGTCGATCACCAGTCCCGCCAACGGAGACAGAACAAAGGACGGCAGCTGCCCCGCGAATCCCACAACCCCCAAGAGAAGCGCCGAACCCGTCAGCCGATAAACCAGCCAGCTGGTCGCGACCATAGTCATCCAGTTGCCAATCAATGAAACAATCTGACCGGCAAAGAACAATCGATAATTGCGATAGCGCAGGGCTCTTAGCATCAGTATTGAATTTTGATTCGATTAATTAATTGTATGTGTACCTATTTAATTAATGGATTGAAATAGCCGGATTTTAGGGGTGGGTGGGCTTTTTTTGTGCGGGCGATGGTTTCTTTGATGCCGATTAGGGTGCTGGTTGAAGGCCTGAGCTGGAGTTCCTTGAAGTAGCGGATCGGGTCGTAATTCAAGTTTCGCCATTGGATCATGTCGATGCGGTGTTTTTGGATGAATGCGATCAGCGCGTCGGACTCCTCGATGGTGTCGGTGAAACCGGGCATGCAGAGATAATTAAGGGACACGTGGACGCCGCAACGTTTGGCGGCGCGTACGGAGCGGGTCACATCTTTGAAGGAATACCCGCGGGGACGGTAGTAGCGCGAGTAATACGGCTCGCGCACACTGTTCATGCTCACGCGCATGTGCGTGAGTCCCGCGGCGAACAGCCGCTTGAGGGCCTCGGGACGGCTCGCGTTGGTGTTGAGGTTGATGCATCCCTTCGAGGTTCGGGCGCGGATCAGGCGGACGGCCTTTTCGATCACGCGCGCGGCCAGGAGCGGCTCGCCCTCGCAGCCCTGTCCGAAGCTGACCATCGGATGCGCCGCACGTTCGAGGTGGAAGACCGCGAGCTCCGCGATTTCTTCGGGATGCGGTCTGAAGGTGATACGCGTCTGCGTGGACGGAAAGTCCCCGCCCTCCGGCTGCAAAGAAATGCACCCGCGGCATCTCGCGTTGCAGGCCGGTGAAGCCGGCGCGGGTGCCTCGAAGCGGCCCAAAAAGAAATTCTTCGCATTCGCGCATCCGCTCACTCTCGCGCAGACCTCCAGATGCGCGACGAGACGATTCTTCGGAAACAGGCGCTTCACCTTTCGGATTCCGGCAAGAACCCTGCCAGCCTGAAGATACCGCTCGTCATGCCGCCGGTCCTTGTCGACGCGGACCGCCGGCACATGGAAGTGTCCTCCGGCATACACACACGCCGCGTAGGCGAAGAGCGGCAGCGTCTTCGCGCCGGGACATTCCGTATAGGCGGTGCTGTGCGTCAGCGTGTAGCCGGGAGGGATAAAAGCCGCAACCGCATACACGGGCTTGCCGGCCTTCGCGGAATAAGGGTCGGAATCGAGCGCGACCGGCTTGCCGCTCTTCGGATCGAACCCCACCGGCATCCTCTCCGGCAGTAGGAACAGCTCGCTCGCATCCGGAAGCCGCACGAGCGGCGCCTTATCCAGGGTAAAAAACGCCCCGGCCTTCATCCCGGCGGGTACGAGTCCCGGAAAGTTGTAAGCTTTTCCCTTCGCGTCACAAAAAACGAGTTCGCGTTTCATCTAAAAAAACAGCAAAAATATCGGCAGGGGTATGAACAGAAGCCTGTTGTCTTCCGTGTTTTTTTCAAATTTTTTGGTCACCACAATGCCGAACTTCTGGTCATACCTCTTCAGAAAATGGGTGATTGAACCCAGATCATCCACAGAATCCCGATACTTCACCTCGACAGGCAGATAGCGCTTTCCGCCGAGGTTGACCACAAAATCAATGTCTTTCTTATTCTCCTTGTAAAAACTGAGCTCGATGATGCCCTCAAAACTCCTCAACGCGTTAAAAACCAGGTTCTCCGCATAAAAACCCATCATGACCTTGTCGTCGAGCAGGCGGTCCCCCAATTTCAAAATTGCGTTCCGTAACGCGAGATCGATCAAATAGCACTTCACCATACCCCTCCTGAATTTGAGGGGTCTCTTTGAAAATTTGGGAATGCTCTTTACGAGTTCGGTCATCTCCAACAAGGGGAGATATTTTTCGAGCATCCCGCGGCTGACTCCGATTTTGCCGGACGCGCTTTCTAAATTGACTTCCTGCCCGGGCTGTTCGATGAGAGAAAGGTAAAATCGCTTGATATTTTCCGGTTTGCGGAATTCCGTTGCTATGACCAAATCCTCAAAAATCACTTTTTGTATCTGGTTATCAAACAAATACGCCTGCCGTTCCACCAGATCAGGGATGGTCCACGCTTCGGGAAAGCCGCCCTCCACGAAATACCTGTTCAAAAGACCGGTGAGTTCGTCAAATATTCGAGGGGGGACCCCCAAAGGATCCGGATCAGCCCTCTGCCAATCGATGATCGTATCCCTCTGGAGTTTGACCCCAAAATCATGCGCCCTCTTCACAAACTCCAGCAATTCCGCGTCACCCGCCTTGGAAAAATAAACATATTCCTTAAATGAAAACGGCAATAAATGGTAGTCTTTGACCCTCCCCAAAAGGCTCTCCCGGCTTTTCTTGAATATGGGAGACGAGGCCGATCCGGAAATCACGAATTTGACCGGAAAGTTCAGATCGTAATATTTCTTCAAATACAACTCCCACCTTTCAAAGCGTTGAATTTCATCCAAAAAGAAGTAGACGACATGGCCGTGGTGCTTCGTGTCCGCCCATCGCATCAAATCATCAAAAAACCGCTCCCGCGTCACAGGCTCCATCATCAGAGGATCATCAAAAGAAAAGTACACGATCTGAGATGGGTCGACACGTTTGACCGATATGAGCTCCTTGATCACCTGCTTCAAAAGTGTGGTCTTACCCACCCGCCGGGGTCCGGTGATCGAAAGGATCTGCCGGAGCGAGAATAAATCTTTGTACACCCTGCCGAAAATGGGACGCCTAAAAACTTCCGTCGCGAATTCCGATGTTTTCCACCAAGGATTATAGGTGGAGAGAATGGTTTCCAGTTCGACCTGGTTAAATGGGTTGTTGGAATTTTTCATCACTATTCCTCTATATTTATGCTCAATATAGTATATTTAATTAAATCGAATAGCAACACATTATGTACAATATATTGTTCATATCTATTATGTTTTCATAACTCATTGATTTTAAATAGGCTGTGGTTTTACTTGGCGTGGGTTTTCTGCGTTGCCACTCTTTTCAGAAATTTGGGGATGCCCACAAAGCTCAGGTAAAACGAAGGGGTGAAGGCCAGGGTCAGGATCATGGAGCTCATAAGCCCGCCGATGACCGTGAGGGCCAGCGGCGACCAGAGATTGGCCCCCTCTCCGCGGTCGAAGGCCATGGGGACGAGACCCAGAATCGTGGTCGATGTCGTGAGAAGGATCGGCCGCAAGCGATCCTTGTTGGAGAGAATCACCGCGCGGATGTCCCCCATGCCGCGCTCCCGCTTGTAATAGTTGATCCGGTCCATGAGCATGATGGAGTGGTTCACCACGATGCCCGCGAGCCTCATGAAGCCCAGAAGTGCTCCGACGCCGATCGTGCGCGGACCGGCGTACAGAATCAGCACCGCGCCGCCCACCGCCAGCGGCACCGCGATCATGATCAGAATCGGCTGCCAGAACGACTCGAAGAGTGACGCCAGAACAAGGTACACCAGGAACACGACCATCAGGATGACGAGCCGCATTTCCTTCTGGGAACGGATGAGTTTGTCATAATCCCCGCCGATCCTGTAGAAATAATCCTCCGGAAATTCCAAATCCTCCAGCTTCTCGTGAACCATGTCCACCGCGCGCGACAGAGGAATTTTGCCCAGATTGCCGCTGACCTGAATCATGCGCTCACGGTTCTTGCGCCAGATTTCGCTGGGCCCGAGATCGAACCGGAAGTTCGCCACCTGCTCAAGAAGCAGCGGCGAGCCTTCGCTGTTGGAAATCAGCATTTTGTACAGATCGCGGAAGGTCTTGCGGTATTTCTCCTGGAGCCGCGTGATGGTTTCGACCTCCTTGCCTTCCTCACGATAAAGCGTCGCCCGGAGACCGCGCATCGACGCGTGCACCTGATCGGCCACCGACTGCGTCGATACATCGAAGGACGAAGCGGTGCCTTTGTTCACAAGGATCCGCATTTCGGGCCGGCCTTCCCGCATCCGGATCTTCAAATCGGTCAGCCCCGCGATGGTTTCCATGCGATTCGTGATCCCGATCGCGAGCTGTCTCAAGGTCTTATAATCATAGCCGAAGACCTCAACGGTGATTTCCTTGGTGCCGACCTGCTCTTCCTGCTCGAAGTAGATAAACGCCGGGTCCATGCGCGACGTCTGCGGCCGGATGGCTTCAATGATCTCGCTGACGGAACGTTTACGTGCCGTGGAAGGCAAAAGTTCGACATAAATTTTGGACGACCAGGCCTCGACGCGGGAGGTGAGCGTCTTGACCTCCGGAACCTCCTTGACCACCGCCTCCACCTTCTGGACCACCTCATTCGACACATCCAGCTTCGTGCCCGTGGGCATTTCGATGAAGATGGTGAACTTGTTCTGCTCCGTGCTGCCCAGATAATCGGAGGGAATCTGTGAAGCGAAGAACATCGAACCCAGGAAGAACACGATGGCAAAGATCACGATCGTGCCCGAATGGCGGACGGCCCAGAACAAGAACCGCTGTTCATACGGATACACCATGGCCGCCCAGTCCTTGCCCTTGTCGTCGGTCATGTCCTTCATCGGGTCAGCAAAGGCCTTCTTGGAAGAAACAAGCGGCACGAGCGTCAGCGCCGTGACGAGCGACA
>JADGBA010000005.1:0-2605 GCA_015231685.1 Candidatus Omnitrophota bacterium
AGAGGAAGAGTCCTGGATTTTTGCGGTTCGCGCCGATCCCGCCGACACGGGCGGCCAGATGGATCACCGCCGCGGGCCGAAGCTTCTTCAGCATCGCGCGAATGCGCTCGGGCCGCGTGAGGTCATACTGCTTGATCGAAGGCAGCGCCAGGCGCCGGTAGCCGGCTTTCCGCAATTCCTCGACAAGATGAAACCCCAGGAACCCCTGGGACCCCGTGATGAGCAGTGTTTTATTTTTGAATGACGTTTTCGGCAACGGCGTTTTCGGCATGTGTGTTTTCCTCAGGCTTTGCGGTTGGCTTGTTCTTGAAATAGTCGTTCACCAGATAATCATACAGCGCCCCGGCCACGAGCTCATGACCCCGGCGTCTCCAATGACCGTCATGGGCGAAGTTGCCCTTCTCCCCGGTGCGTTCGTGATAGGCCCGGAACACCGGACTCAAATCCAGCACCGGCACATCGTAACGGTTCATGACGGCCGTGAACCGCCGTGAAGGATAATTGAAATCCACCTGATGCTCCAGACCCGGGAACAGTCCCGCCAGATACGCGCGGGAATCCTTTTCGAACGTCGCGCGCCGCTCATTCAGCACCGCCACAAAACCCGCACCGGCGCCTCTGGCCAGCGCGTTCATGCTGAGATAGCTCTGCGCGGTCACCCGGAAGGCCTCCTCCCACTTCGCGGCCTCATCCTTAAAAAGGGGCGCGCCTTCAAGCGCGTAGATCCCCAGCCCCGATTTCCAGGCGTCCGCGTCCGCCTCCACGCGCGACTTCTTCAAAAGCATTTGGGTCAGTTTGAAAGCGATCCAGCGGTTCAAACGCGATCCCTTGAAGATGAGCAGCTTCTCATACAACCGCACCTTCTCCTGCACGGTATCCCGGGGCCTCAGGTTGACGTGTTTGTACGTGTCCTGCCCCGTCATGTACCGGTAATGGTTCCAGTCGTCATTGAAGTCGTTCTGCTCGGTCAAAAAGCACATCACCAGATCCGGGTGATAGGCCAGTCCGTGCTCCCTGAGCGTGACAAGCTCGCGCACCGCGCCGTTGCCGGAGCGGCCCATCGCGATGAGTTCCGCGCTTGTTTTGCCGGGAGGCAAAACCGAGGGATCGGCATTGAGCCGCCGTTGCAGTTGCTTGAAAAACGTGTCTTCCAGCGGCACCTGATGCGCCTCCACGTATGAATCTCCGAGGACCAGGATCCGGAAGACGGACGCGGCCTTCTCCGGAGTGTGTGTCGTGTCATGAAACGTCAGATCATTGGTACGCACCTGATTATCAAAATCCATCACCGCGCCCAGCGGACCGCACCAGCGCGCCACCGCGTTTGGCATGTAGAGCTTGTTCATATCGCGGTATTCGTCATAAGACACGAAGCGCGGCGGTTGGACTCCGGCCAGCCGAAGCGCCGCCTCCCCCGCCGCGAGGAGAAGCGCTCCCGTCGCAACGAACAGCGCCATATTCAGAAGAATGATCTTAAGCCGTTTCATTCGGAAGGTTTCATCCCCGGTCACTCCGTCCGCTCTGCCGTGCCCACATCAATGATTCCGCCGCCGGGGCGCAGTCTCTTCTCAAACGCCTGCACAAGAGCGCGCTTGATGATGTTCCGGCCGGCCGGCCACAACACAAAAAATCCCAGACCATCGGTTAGGAATCCGGGGGTCAGAAGCACCACGCCCGCCAGGAGAATCAGCATACCGTTCACCAGCTCATCGGTCGGCATTCTTCCCGCGGCCAGCTCAGTCTGGATCCGGACCAGAACACGCAACCCCTCCATCCGCGCAAGCGCCGCTCCCGCGACCGCGGTCACCAGAATCAGGGCAATCGTCCAAAAAGCACCGATCAGGGTGCCGACTTGAATGAACAGGGCAACTTCCGCCAGAGGCACCACAAGAAAAATCGTCAAAAGCACGCCGAACATCAGTCCCTCCGGTCCAGGTACGCCAGCACATCCTTGATCGAGACAATGCTCAAGGGCACCCCCTCCGCGGACAGGACCGGCACATGACGGTATCCGCCGAGGGACATGCGGTTGACCATGAGCGCGATCGGGTCTTCGGGCCGGACGAATTCGGGATTGCGGGTCATGACATCCTCCGCCTTCAAATCCGCCAACCTTGTCCCCGGCATGGCCGCCTTGAAGAGCAGGTCATAAAGACTCAGGATCCCGACGAGTTTCTTGCTTTTGACCACGATGACGCAGTCCTTCTTTTCCTTGCGGAGCACCTTGACGATTTTTTGGATGGAGTCGGCGGGACCCGCGACGAGCAGGTCTTTGCCGGTCACGAGTTCCGCGACCGGGGCGGTCATCATCACCTTTTGCAGAAGGTCTCCGCGCCGGGGACGGGGCAGATCCCGCGTCATCAGGGAATGCAGGCACGATTCGCAATAATCGTCGCCCGCGATGTACTCGTGTCCGCAGGAAGGACAAAAGGGTTTGCTCACTTGACCTCCCAGGTTTCGGTGCCGGCAATCAGGTCTCTCAAGCTTCCGGCGCCGGACAATCCGACAGCCTCGGCAGTCTGCCGGTCCAACATTTGATCATACGTCGGTTTTTGGATGCAACGAAAAACACCGAACGGCACGGGCTTCTCGGGATGCTGCATCT
>JADGBA010000005.1:2615-24722 GCA_015231685.1 Candidatus Omnitrophota bacterium
AGATACGCCGGCGTGGGATCGGGGTCGCTTTCGTGGTGCACCAGAAGCTCGATGTGATTGCGTTCGGCTTCTTCAAGCCCGATCACCTCGGTGTTCAGCCGCTTGATCCGGATCGCCTTGTCGCGGTTCTTGCCGAAGATCAGCGGTTCGCCGTCCTTCAGGTACACCATATGCTCATCGCGGGAGTCGCGTCCCGTCACCGGTTCTGTGGCCTTGTTGTTGAAGATGATGCAATTTTGAAAAATCTCCACAAACACCGAGCCCCGGTGCACGAGCGCCCGCTCAAGAACGTGCCTCATGTGTTTGGGGTCCGAATCCACGGTCCGGGCCACAAAGGTCGCCTCCGAAGCGATGGCCAGCCGGAGCGCGTTCATCGGGTGTTCGATGGACCCGGCGGGCGAGGACTTGGTGATCTTGCCGAGTTCCGAGGTGGGCGAATACTGGCCCTTCGTGAGCCCATAAATCCGGTTATTGACCATGATGATGTGAATGTCGACATTGCGGCGAAGTGCATGGATCAAATGATTCGTACCGATCGACAAACCGTCCCCGTCGCCGATCACCACCCACACCGAGAGATCAGGGTTCGCGCATTTGATTCCGGTGGCCACCGCCGGAGCGCGCCCATGCAGCGTGTGGAACCCGTAGGTGTTCATATAATAAGGGAAGCGGCTCGCGCACCCGATGCCGGAGACAAAAACGTATTTCTCCTTCGGAATATCGAAGCCGGCGAGAGTGCGCTGCATCACGTTCAGAATCGAAAAATTCCCGCATCCCGGGCACCACCTCACCGTCTGGTCACTCACGAAGTCATCACGCGTGAAGGGCGGATGCGGAAGGCTCATGCGGCGGCGAGCAGCTCCCGGATTTTGGCCGTGATTTCCTCCACCCTGAAGGGTTGGCCCTGCAATTTCTGGAGACTCTCGAAACGCGCCGAGGGGAAGCGCCCCCGAAGGACCGTCGCCAGTTGGCCGTCGTTCAGTTCCGGAATAAGCACCTTTTCGAAGTGCCCCACAATAGCCTCGAGATTAGACGGAAAGGGGTTCAAATAATCCAGATGCGTGTGAGAGACTGTGACTCCTTCCGCCGTCAACCGCGAAACGGCTTCATGAATCACCCCGAAGGTTCCTCCCCACCCCATCACGAGAAGCTTCCCGATCTTCGGACCACGCACAACCAAATCCGGCAGCACCCGCGCGATGCGGTTGATCTTTTTTTCTCTCAGACGGGTCATGGTCTCCACGCCCGCCGGGTCGAACCGTACATTTCCGGTCTCGTCGGACTTTCCCATGCCGCCGATCCGGTGCTCCAGGCCCGGCGTCCCGGGCAGCGCCCAGAGCCGTGCCAGAGTCGAGGGATCCCGATGATAAGGATGAAAAGCGGCCCGACTGTGTTCAATGCCGACGGGATGTTTGATCCGGATCGAGGGCAGGCGATCGGGGTCCGGCAGCCGCCATGGCTGCGAGGCATTGGCGAGCCCCGCGTCCGATAGAACCATCACGGGAGTCACGAATTCCAGCGCGATCTTCACCGCCAGAATCGCCTTGTCAAAACAGTCCGCGCCGGTTCTCGGAGCGAAGACCGCCATGGGCGCCGGACTGGGTCTTCCGAAGAGCGACATGAGCAGATCTCCCTGAGAAGTCTTGGTCGGCATCCCCGTGGAAGGCCCGGCGCGCTGCACATCCCACACCACGGTCGGAAGCTCCGCCATGACCGCCAGACCCAGCATCTCCGTCATGAGCGCCAGACCCGGACCGCTCGTTCCCGTCACACCGATCGCGCCGGCGAAGGCCGCGCCGATGGCGAAGCCGATGGCCGCGATTTCGTCTTCCGCCTGAAAGGTTTTGACCGCGAAGTTCTTCCGCCGCGCCAATTCGTGAAGAATATCGCTGGCCGGGGTAATCGGGTAGGATCCGTACATCAATGTTTTTTTGGCAATCTCCGCGGCCGCCACAAGCCCGAGGGCCGCCGCCTCATTGCCGGTGACCTTGCGGTAGGTGCCGGCGGCGATTCGGGCGGGAGACACCCTGAAATGCGGTGCGGCAAGCTCTTGCGAGGCCGCCTCCTCGACACCGGCCATGAACGCCAGGGTATTGGCCCCGGCAATTTCAGGCCGTGCGGTGAACCGCTTCTCAATCCAAGCGCGGGTCGGCTCCGGATCGCGTTCAAAAATCCCGAAGAGAAGCCCCAGCGCGCACAGATTCTTGCAGCGCTCCTTGTCGATATTCTTCAGGTCCCTTCCTTCGAGCGCCCGATAGGTGAGGCTCGAGATCCCCACCTTGAGGACCCGGTATCCCGCGAGCGTCTCTCCCGAGAGCGGGTCGGTTTTCCAGTTGGCCTTCTTGAGATTTTCGGGCACAAACACATCGGCGTTCACCAGGATCACACCGCCGGGTTTGACATTCTTGAGATTCACCGCAAGCGCGGCGGGGTTCATCGCGACCAGCACATCCGCCGCGTCTCCCGCCGTGAAGATCGGATGATCCGCGAACTGGATCTGAAAACTGGAAACCCCCGGCAGCGTGCCTTCCGGCGCGCGAATCTCGGCCGGAAAATCGCTGAAGGTCGCGATGTCATTGCCGGCCACGATCGCGGCCGCAGCGAACCGGTCCCCGGCCAGCTGCATCCCGTCACCGGAATCGCCCGAAAAGCGCACGGTCACCGCGTCCCTCAATTCCACCGGAGCGGACTCGGCCAAACGGATCACCCTCCTTCCGGTGTATCAGAAAAATGGCCCGGGTCCGGAGGCAGATTATAAACCTCCGTCGGATAGCATTCGGCCAAAAAGCGGATCAGTGTCCGGACCGACAACACCCCGGTGAGCCTCCCGCCGGAAGCGACAAGCGGCAGGTAATACATCTTCTTTTTGGCCATGAGATCGATCGCCGAACCCACGGAGTCCTCCGCCGACAAAAACACCGGTTCCGCGTTCATGAAGTCCCGCACCGGACGCGCACGACTCTCTTCAGAACCGAGAATTTTTTCGGCGACCTCGACCTCCGTAAAAATCCCCTTGATGGCCTCACCGTCGGTAAGCACCACGTAAGCTGAGCGATTGGCCTGCATGAGATCGATCGCCGCGGCCACGGTGATGTCCCAGGAAGCGCGCACGAGACGCGGGTTCACGATCTCGGCGATGCGCTTTTGTTTGAGCAGTTCCTCGATATTCTTATCAGGCATTGTGTTATTATAGCAAACCATGCACGCACTCATCGAATGGACCGTTCATCTGGCTTCCACCCCCTACGGCGCCTGGGGTCTTTTCGGGATCGCGTTCGCGGAAGCCAGTTTTTTTCCGGTGCCGCCGGATCTTCTTCAGATCGCCCTAAGCGTTGCTGCGCCGGAGCGGGCGTTTTTTTATGCCGCGATCGCGCTGGTGGGGTCCGTGACGGGTGCCGCGCTCGGTTATGCCATCGGCCTCATCGGCGGGCGGCCCCTTTGCCTCAAAATTCTCAAAGAACAACGCATGCACACCGTGGAAGAAACCTTCCGCAAGTACGACGTCTGGGCGATTGCCGTGGCGGGCTTCACTCCGATCCCCTACAAGGTGTTCGCGATCGCGGGCGGCGCCTTCCGGATTCACTTCTGGCGCTTCATCGGCGTATCCGTCCTCTCGCGGGGAGCCCGGTTCTTTCTGGTGGCAGGCACCCTCTACTTCTTCGGAGAGGGAATCAAAGACGCGCTCTACCGGAACATCAATCTTTTCAGCATTCTTTTTGTCGCGCTTCTGGCGGGGGGCTTTCTGGCCGCCGGCTGGATGGGAAAACGCCGAACCAGCACTCCGACGGCGCGTCCGGACTCAATCCCCAAAGGATAATTCCGTAAACACGGTTTCCGCCGCATAGCGGCCCTTGCGGGTCAGACGCAGGTTCCGGTTTTGTTCCTCGATAAATCCTTCCCGCACGAGCGGCGGCAGGACCTTCTCCAGATGGTCCCGGATAAGAACAAAGGCGCTTCGGCACACTCCCCGGGAGAGGCGCAAACCCGTGAGCAGGGTTTCCATTTCCTTCATGGGGCCGCCAATGGTTTCCGATTCCCGGGGCCGCCAGTCGCCGGATGCGCATTTTTGGAAATATTCCGCCAGGCTTCCCGCAAACACGAACCGGTCCCCGTCGAGATAAGAAAAGGCCCCCGGCCCCAGCCCCAGATATTCACCGTTATTCCAGTAAATCAGGTTATGCCGTGATTCAAAACCGGGCCGCGCAAAATTCGAAATTTCGTAACGCCGGAAGCCTTCGGCTTCCAGCACAGCCTCCGCCTCCTCCATCATCAGCTGATGCGTGTCTTCGGAGGGAAGGTCCAGCCGGCCGTCTTTGGCGAGCCGGCCAAACACAGTTCCGTTGTGGACGTTCAAATCATAAATCACCACCTGCTGCAAGCTCAGACGCGCGCACTCCCGGGCCGCCCGGCGTACCGCGTCGACACTCTGTCCCGGCAGACGGATCATCAGATCCGCGCTCACATTCACGAACCCCGCCTCGCGGAGCGCGCCAATCGTCCGGCGTGAATCCCCGGCATCATGGGAACGGCCGATTTTTTGGAGAAGCGCGTCATCAAAACTCTGAATGCCCAGGCTGACGCGTTTGACGGCGAGAGCTTTCAGCGCTTGGATTTTTTGGGAATCCAACTCTCCCGGATTGGCCTCGCACGTGATTTCAGCATCGTCCAAAAACACAAAATTCTCTCTCAGAATCGCGAACATTTCTGCAAGAGACCGTTCATCCAAAAAGGCCGGCGTCCCTCCCCCCAGATACAACGTCCCAAAAACACGTCCGTCCGTCCGGAGACGCATTGCCGCGGCGTGGAGACGAAGTGCATTCAGGTAATCACGGATGTCTTCCGACGTCGGATTGCCGCGGGTCAAAAAATTGCAGTAGTGGCAGCGTCTGGCGCAGAACGGCACGTGCACATAGAGTCCCGGATTCATCGCCGTATTCTACCGGACGACGCCCGCCCGGCGCACGCTTTGAATAAAAACACGCCTTTTTGCACCTCCATGCACCAAGCGCAGTTAAGCACACTTAGTAAATTGTATTAGAAATTTTCTCAGTAAAAAATTAGGTCAAACAATTCGTTGAATACGGGTATCTTTTATACTAGAATTGTCTCTCATATGCGACCCAAAGAAGGCCGCGTGATTTCTTCATGCTCACACATCTCCATTTGTTGTTCTCAAAAAGGCGTCGGTTCCAATCGATGCTCAAAACGACGGCAAACATCACAAAGGGTGCCCCTACTATGAAACAACGCTTTCTCGCTTCGCTGGTTTTCTGCTTTTTTACCCTCTCCAATTTCGCCGCCGGGCCGGCCTGGTCCCTGGACCGGACCCAGGACGCGGATCTGGGCGAACACGCTCCGGACAGCGATTACGAGCAGGGCATCGCGCTCTATCTCCAGGAGCACTACGACGAAGCGGTCAAGGCCTTTGAGAGTCATCTGGTTAAATATCCCGGGCACGAGCCTTCCATCGAATGGATCGGCCTCATCCAGGCACTGGAACCGGTACAGGGGTCCGGCTCCCCCCAAATCGATCTCGCGGAACGGCCCGGCACGATGATGACCCCGGCAGCGGGAGCTTCCGCGGTGGACCCTGGCGTGCAGGCGGCGATGACCAATCTCCGCAGCCAGTACGAGAAGAACGTTTCGGATCTCGCAAAGGCCCGTCAGGAACTCGCGGCCCGTGATACAGAACTGAAAAACCTGCGCACCGAAATGGCCCGGATCCAGAACGCCTCCGCCATGAGCCAGCGCGGCCTCAAAGATAACCAGACGCAACTGGAAAAACTCAGCCAGGAGCTCAAGGACAAATCCGCCCTCCTCGAAAAGCAGGCCAAAGAAACCCAGGCCGTCCGTGATGAATCCATGAGCCTCAAGAACCAAATCAATAAGCTCAAAAGCGGCGCCCCCAAGCAAAGCGCCGCCGAAGAGAACCTCAAGGAACTCACCGGCCAAATCGACACACTTCAATCCGAAATCGGACAGCTCAAGGCCCAGAACGCGGCACTCAAACAAAGCGTTGAATCCGCCGGACGCCAGACCGCGAAGCCTTCCGCCCCCTCCGCCGGAGAAATCGCCGGACTCAAACAACAAATCCAGCAGCTTCAGGAGGCCAACAACAACCTCCGCCGGCTTTCCGCTGAAGCCCCCAAAGCTCAAGACGGCGCCGTACAGACTCCAGACGCGCCTTCCGCACCTCTGGAACAGGAACGCGCGGCACTCGAAACCGCCCGCCGCAACTACGAGCAAAGCCGTGAGGAACTTCAGGAATCCATCCGCCAGATGAGGGAACTCCGTCAGACCGTGGCGGCCTCAAGCCCCGCCCAGCCGTCGGCGGCCGCGCCCTCCTCCGCCGAGACCCAGGCCCTCCGGGAAGAACGTGACCGGCTTGCCGCCCAACTCCAAAACACTGTAAAAGAACTTGAGCGCATCAAAAACGCCGTGGAATCAACCGACAGCGACGCCAAAAAACGCGCCATGTCCGCCGAGCGGGAAAACGAAACGCTGAGAACCCAGCTGCGTGACGCCCGGAGCACCGTTGAAGCCAAGGACCGTCAGATCACGGATTCCGCGCAGGCCCTGGACAGTGCCCGGAAGGATCTTCAAGACACACGGCTGGCCCTGGACGCTGCCCGGAAGGACCTTCAAAATCCCGCCGCCAAAAAGGAACTCGAAGCCCTGAACGCCCGGCTCCAGGAATCCCAGAATACAGCCCAGGCCAGAGAGCGTCAGCTCGCAGATTCCGCGCAGGCGCTGCAGGCGTCACAGAAGGAACTCGAGAACACGAAGAAGGAACTCGATAACACGAAGAAGGAGCTCCAGAACGTTCAGGCCCGACTCAATCAGACCGGCCAGACCGCGTCTTCCGAGGCCGCCGCGGCTGCCAAAGAAATTTCGGATCTCAAAGAGGCGCTGCGTCAGAACGAATCAGCGCTCAAAGCGTCTCAACAGAGCTACCAGGAGCTTGCTTCCGAAGGCGAATCGCTGGCCGGCCAGCTCAAAAAACTTGAGGCCTTCCGCAAGTCCTATCAGGAGTCCGCGGCCGCAACCCGCAAGGAACTCGAAGCCTCTCAGAAGGAGCTCGAAGCCTCTCAGAAGGAACTCGACGCCTCACAGAAAAAACTCGAAGCCTCACAGAACGAGGCTCAATCGCTTCAAAAGCGCATCGCCGGACTCGAGAACGAGCTCCGGGAATCCGCCGCTCAGCTCAAGGCGGCCCAGAACCTCCTCGACCGCACCAAGGCAGAATCTCAGGCGGAGAACTCGAACCTCATGGCCCGGCTTCAGGCCGAACAGGCGGAGCGTCAAAAGGCCCAGAACGACTTCTCCCAATTAACCGAAAACCAGCGCTTTCTCAACGAAGAACTCAGCGCCCTTCAGCAAAACATGGCCAGTCGCAACGCCGAGGCTGAACGCGTCGCCCGGGAGTTGGCCGAAACCCGTAACGCCCTGCAGGCCAGAACCGCCGAACTCGAGAACACCGAACAATCCCGTCAGGAGCTGACCCAAAAGCTCGCCGAAGCCGAGCGCATTCTCGGACAGGTCTCGTCCAAGTACGAGAACTCAAAGGCGGAACTGAATCAACTGAACGCTCAGGCGGAGGAATTGCGCGCCCAATGGACCGCGTCTCAGAACCGGGCAAGCGATCTCGAGAACGAACTCCAAAAAACCCGCGAGGACCTTTCCGCCCGCGTGGCCGCCATCCAGGAAAGCGACGCGCGCTATGCCAAGCTGACTGAGGAAGGCAAACTCCTTTCCGCCCAGCTCCAAAAGCTCCAACAGTTCCGCGACGAAAACACCCGGCTTCTGACCCAAAAAGAAAACGAACTCGAAGCGGCCCGGCGCGACCTTGAGGAAACCAAGCGCGCCCTCGGGCAGGTTTCGACCAGTTACGAACAGGCCGAACAGGAGCGCAGAGAACTCACAGCCGCCTCCGGCCGGGACCGGGAAGAACTGGACGCCCAGCGTGCGGAGCTTTCGCGCCTCAACGCTGAATTGGCTCAAGCCACCCAAAAATCCGCCGCGACCGAACGTGCCCTCGGGCAGGTTTCGATGCGTGCCGAGAACGCCGAAGAAAATCTTGCCCGGATCCAGGAAGAACTGGACACCACGCGGGCTTCGCAGGAGGAATACCGTCGTCAGATTGAATCCATGAAACAGAACTTACTCAAATCGATCACCCAAATCTGAAGAGAAACACCCCAAAAGGAGATCACATGCAATCCAGACTCAAGCGCCCGCTCGCGGTGGTGCTCGCCGCCGTGTTCATAAGCACCCAGTGCCCTTTCGCCTTCGCCGTTGAGGAAGATTACGAGAACGGTGTCTCGTACTACCTCAAAAACGACTACGAGAACGCCAAGCGTTCGTTCGGATCGTATTTGAAGGATCATCCGGGCCATGCCGGCGCGCAGCAGTGGATTGAGGTTCTGCAGAATCTTCAGAGCACGGGCTCCCTTTCTCAGTACTCCGTAGAGACCATGCCCCTGCCCGGTTCAGCCACGCCCGCGGACCGCGCGCGGCTGGAATCCGCGATGAAGGAATTGAATCTGCTCAAAGGGCAAATCGCTTTCCAGACGGCCGAAATCTCCGAAGAACGCTCAGCCCAGCTCGATCAGCTCGAAGAAATCAGCCAGCTTCTCGCCCAGACACGCAAGCGGTACGAAACCGAACAGTCCAGCCGTATCGGGATCGAGAACCAGCTTTTGACCCTGCAGCAACAATACGATGAAGTGCGCCAACAGACAACCGGAGCCGACCCGGTCGCCGAGCTTGAGGCCCAGGCGGAGTTCGCCGCGCTGCGGAAGAAGCTTTCCACCACACTGAAGAGCTACGCGGAATCCGAAAAGGAACGGTTTGGACTCCTGCGGAATATCGACACCCTCAAGAGCGAGAAGACCGCCCTCGCCCAGGAGATCCAGGAACTCGCCCGGGATCGGGAAAAACTCCGTGAGGACTTCCGCCAGAAAGAAGTCAAATTTCAGGACCGCATCCAAAAAATCAACGCCAGTCTTGAAGAAACCTCCCAGAACTTCCGCGGCCTTTATGAACACAAGCTCCAACTCGAGGAAGAACTCAAGGCGAAGACCGCCGCTGAGAACGAACATCAGGCGGAACTCGCTGCGATGGAATCCCAATACGGCGAAGCCCAGGCTCGCCTGCGCGCGATGGACTCCTCCCGCACTGATGTCGAATCGCGGTTGCGGCAATCCGAGGCTTCCGAGGCGGAGCTCCGTTCCGAAATCGAACGGCTCAACGCCCTTATGGCCGAACGCGAACAGAGTCTTTCGAGTGCCGCGGCCGCCCAAGCGGAGTTGGAACAGAATCTCCGTGCCGTCAGCGGACAGAATCAGGATCTGGAACCCCAGATCGAACAGCTCCGGACCGCCTTGAAGAGCGTGCAGTCGGAATTTCAGAACACCGATCAGCGTCAGAAGGACCTGATCAAATCGCTCGAAGCCTCACGGCAAACCCTGCAGGCGCGGCTCAATTCCGCCCAAACCTCCCGCAAGGATCTGGAAAGCGAGCTCAACGAAACGCAAAGCCGCCTTGAGCAATCCGGACAGGACCTCGAGGCAATCACCCAAAAGAAATCCGAACTCGCTTCCCGCATTCAGGAACTCGAAGCCTCCGGCGCCGCCCTGAATCAGGAACTCGAAGCTTCACGCAAAGCTCTCCGCGACAAACAGGCCGAACTCGACACCGTTCGCTCCGCCGAAGAACGCACGCGGGCCCAATTCGACGAGAGCCGTCTCCAGCTGCAGAAGGAACGCGGCTCCTCCTCCGGCAAGGACAAGGTCATCGCCGGACTCCGTGAGGATCTCCGCAAAACCCAGGAGAAGGAAGCCGCGCTATCAGCCCGGTCTCAGGAACTGGAAACCGCGTATGCCCAGCTTTCCGCCGAATTTGAAAAGACCGAGAAAAACCGCATCGCTTTTGAGGGCATCCGTGCTTCCCTGGCCTCCAGGGAATCGGAATTGACCGCAAAACTCCGGGATGAACAAGCGCGCCGCGGAGAACTCGAGGGGCTCCTCAAAGACGCCTCCGAACGGCAGGAATCACTGGAAAGAGACCTTGCCGCCCGTACGCAGGCTCTGGAAAAAACCAACCTTCAACTCGAAGAGCTGACCCTGAACCGCTCTCAATCCGAAGCGAAGCTCAAAGAAGCCAGTGCGCGCGAAGCCAAACTGGAAACCGATCTCAAAAAACGCCTGAACGCCTTCGACCTTCTCCACGCCGACCGGGAGGCGCTTCTCTCCGAGCGTAACGGCCTGTCCGCAGAAATCACCGAAGCCCGTTCCTCTCTTGAGCAAATCACCGCCGATTATCGCGCGGCACAGGAACGGATTTCTGAACTCAGCTCCAAACTTGAAGACTCCGTAAAGAAATCCGCGGGGATCGAACAGGCTCTCGATACGGCCCATAAAGCCCTGGAAGCCCAAAAATCCCGCTCCGAATCCTTTCATCAGCAGTCCCGGGAACTCACCGCCCGGCTTGATGAATCCATCCGGAATGAGGCGCTCCTGTCCCGACAGCTTGCAGAAACAAAGTCCGCTGTCTCCGGGACCTCCGGAGAATTGGAACAGGTCCAAAATGCCCGGGCGGAACTCGAGAATATCCTGACCAAAGAACGCCAGGCCTCGGCGGCCCTCACCCAGGAACTCGACGCCCTCAAAGCCAATCACCAAAAAACCATGTCCGTCGTGAAGGAACTCGAAGCGGAGCGGCAGGACCTTGAAGCCCGCATGGCTTCCAGCAGCCGGAGCGCAGAGGAGCTGTCGTCCAAACTCGCCGGCACCCAAAAGGCTCTCGAATCCGCCAATTCAGCAAAGGCCGCCGTGCAGGAAGAACTCGAGACCGCCTCAGGCAAACTCGCCGACACCGAAGCCCAGCGCGCGGAACTGGCGGCGCTCTTGAAGGACGCGCACATTCAGCAGGAACAGATGGAGAAACAATCGGCCGACCAGCAAGAGACCATCGCATCCCTCAAAGCACGCGTGGCCGAGATGGAAACCTCCGAATCGCATCTGGCATCCCGCATCCGGGAAACCCAGTCCACACTTTCTCAGACCGACAAAGAAATCGCCCGGCTTGAACGGGAGAAGTCCGCGCTCGACGCGAAGCTCGCCAAGGAAGCCGAAACCAATAACACCCAAACTCAAGTGATGGAAAACCTCCGCAAGGAGCTTATGTCCAAAACGCAGACTCTCGAAGAAATCCAGCGTCAGGACACCTCCCTCAAAAACCAATTGGCGGCTTCGGAACTGGCGCGTCAAGGCGCCGAAAAGGAATTGAGCCGTTTGCGGTCGGCCGCCAAAGCCACAGACGAACAGCTTCAATCTGCCCTTGAGACCCAAAAGGAACTCGAAGCGCGCCAGGCCGAATCCCAAAAAGAAACAGCCTCCCTCCAAGCCGCGCTCAAGGATACCCAAACCCGTCTTGAAACCCTCGCCCCCCAGCACCAGAAGGCTGTGGAAGAAACCGCCGAACTGCGCAAGGCCCTCTCGGCTTCCGCCGAGAAGGAACAATCCCTTTCCGGACAGCTTCAAACCGCGGTGGCCAATTACGACAAAACACGCGCCGGCTATCAGGATCTGATGGAGCGTGCCTCCCAGATCGAAAAGGCCCTGGCCGACTCACAGGCAAGAGAAAAAGTCCTCAAGGAACGCAACGCCACCCTTGTCCTGGAACTGGAAAAATCCGCCCAGGAAATCAACGCGCTCAAAAATTCCGGCGTCGAACTCGCTCAGAAGGACGCGGCCATCCGCCAGGCCGAGCAACGCGCGGCAGAATTGGAGCAGCAAAAAAAGACCCTTGAGGATGAAGCCGCCAAACTGCGCCATAACGAAAATACCTTCAACGCGCGCATCACCGCATTGAACCAGAATCTCGTCAAAGCGGCTGACGCCATCAACCTCCTCAAAGAGAACCAGGCCGCTCTCCAAAGCCAGCTGGGCGAGTCCCAGAAGACAAACACCGCTCTCGTCACCGAGAACCAGCGCCTCGCCGCGGAGATCGAATCCTTTACGGAAGAGATCCGCAAAACCGGCGACGCCAGAGCAGAATTGGAATCACGATTCACCCAAAGCTCTGAGGAGAACGCCAAGCTGCAGGAGCGGCTTGCCCAAATCCAGACGGACCTCGCCCGATCCGGCAAGGAAGTCAAAGACCTGTCCAGGGCCCGGGCTGGCCTGGAAAAGGATCTCAGTGATTCTCAAGCAAAGAACCGGCAGCTCGAAACAGCCTTCCAGAAGATGAGATCGTCCGGAGCCGAGGCGGATAAAGCGCTCCAATCCTCAGAAGCGTCACGCCAAAAGCTCGAGGCTGATCTTGCCCGAAGCCGCGAACAGCAAAAGGCATTGAGTGAAGAACTCAATAAAGCTCAATCGGCTCTCAGGGCCGCTGAAGAGCGGCAGGCTCAGCTGGAAAGAACCCGGGCGCGGATGGAATCCGAAGCCCGGTCCGCCGCGCAGAATCGCGCGGCCATCGAAATTCAGCTCAAGAAAACAACGGAAGCCTTCCAAACAACCGCCGCCACGCTGGAGGCGTCCGAAAAGACCAAGGCCGAATCCCAAAAGCAACTCGCCGGCGTCAAGGCTGACTTCCAGAAGGCCTCCCAAAACCAGGTGCTCCTCGAAAAGAAGATCGGCACCCTGGAAGCCTCCCTCGAGTCCAGTGCCCAGGCCGCCCAAAAGGCGGAAGCAACCCAAAAAGAAACTCTCGAACGCCTCGGCAACCTTCAAAAGGAGCGTGACCAGCTTTCTCAGGAGCGCGACTCACTCTCCCAAAAACTCGCCGCAAGCCGCGAATACATCGGAAACCTCGATAAGCGTTCCAAAGAAGAAACACAGATGCGTGAACAAATGGCAGCCAAGCTCGAGGCCTCCCTCAAGGAAAAGGCCCTTTTGAATTCTCAGATGGCCGAAGCGCAAGAGGCCTTCAAGGCGGAACTCGCCAAGAGCCAAAAGGCCCTCGATGAACTCCGGCGCTCCACCGACGCGCTCAAGTCGGAGAAGGCCGGACTCGAAAAATCGCTTTCGGAGGAAAAAGCCCGTCAGGCGCGGACCGCAAGCGAATTCGAAACCACCACCGCCAAGCTCACGCAGCTCACCGACGCTCACCGCCTGGCCCAAAAATCCAACGCGGAACTCGCCAAGGCCAAATCCGATCTCGAAGAACAGCTTGCCGCCGCGGAAGCAGCGGATCTGAAGCGCCAGAACGAGCTCCAGACAGTTCAAAAGAATCTCCAAGAGACGCAGAAGTCGTACCAGGACCTCAAAGAATCACAGACCGCACTTGTGGCCGAAAAGGAAAACCTCCAGAAGAAGGCCGCCTCCCTCTCGGAAGAACTTGAGGCAACCCGCGAGTCGATGAAGGAAGTCGAGGCCCGGTCCCAGGATCTCTCCCGGACACAGTCCGAAATGCAGTCACGTCTCGCTGCTTCCGAGGCATCTGCCCAGAAGCTTTCCGACGAACTCGCCAAGGTGCAGGAAAAACTCAAAGAAGCCACCCAGGCGTTCGAAAAAACCCGCCAGACCGGCGACGCCCTAAGCAAAGATATCGAAGCGCGTCAGAAGAACGAGGACCGGCTTAAAGCCGAATTGGCCCAAAGCCGCAAGGCAATGGAAGAGCTCACTCGCGCCGCCGAGGCCCTGCGCTCAGAAAAAGCAGCGCTTGAAGCCTCCGTGCAACAACTTCAAAAAGAGGGCGCGTCCTTCAACCAAAAACTCGCCCAGGCCCGGAAGACCATCAACGAGATGGGACAATCAGAAAAGAAAAATCAAGCCGCCAACGCGGAGCTTGAACGTTCGCGCGCGGAACTTGAAACCAAGCTCGCCGAATCCCTCAAAACCGAAACGGCTTTGAGAAAACAGCTTGAAGAGGCCCGGAGTGCCGCCCAAAATCAGGCCGGCATCAACAGCAAGTCCCAAGAGGTCATCGACCAGCTGAAGGCCGCCGTTGCGAAGGAACAAGCGACACGGCAGGAGCTGGCCCAAAGCCGTAAAGCTTTGGAAGCCTCCGCTCAAGAGGCCCAAAAAACAATCAACGAAATGAAGCAGTCTGCACAAAAAAGTCAGGCCGCCAACGCGGAGCTTGAACGTTCGCGCGCGGAACTTGAAACCAAGCTCGCCGAATCCCTCAAAACCGAAACGGCTTTGAGAAAACAGCTTGAAGAGGCCCGGAGTGCCGCCCAAAATCAGGCCGGCATCAACAGCAAGTCCCAAGAGGTCATCGACCAGCTGAAGGCCGCCGTTGCGAAGGAACAAGCGACACGGCAGGAGCTGGCCCAAAAATTCCGCCAGAATCTGGACGCCTCCGCAAAGATGCAGTCCCTTTTGGATACCGCGAACAAGGACCGCCAGGCACTGAAGGACCGTCTGCAGGCCGAGACCGAACGCCTTCGTCAAGCCGAAGCCGCGCGGGCCTCCGTCGAAAAGGAGCTGACCCAAAGCCGCGAGAAGCTTGAGAAGGCCTCGATTGATTTTGAACGCTACGAGCAAATGGCGCTTCGCGTTCAAGCCGTCGAAAAGGAAAAGGCAGGCATTTTGCAGGAAGTCGAAAACCTCAAAACCCTGGTCGCCGATCTCAAAACCAGTCTCACCCTCCAGGAGCAGTCGCTTGATGAGGCGGAAGAGGACAACCTGAACTTCTTCTGGGATTCCTTCCAGGATCTTCAGGACTCCCAAAACAAAGTCGCCGAACTCAAAGCGCAACTTGCGGAGCGCGCCGACATCGCACGGCAGGATCTCGACCGTCTCCGGCTGGACCTGGAAAACGCCCAGCGCGACCTCAAGCGCAACCAACAGGCCCTCGGTCAGTCCGAAGCAGACCGCAAGACACTTGAAACCGCGCTCATCGCCTCTCGTGACGAGCAGAAGCGACTGGAGCAATCCGCTGCCCAGGCAGCCGCAGAAACAACCCGGATTCGCGAGGCCCTCGAATCATCCAAACAAGCCAATCAGGAGTTGTCCCAAAAACTCTCCGCCGCCCTTCCGGAAGCGGAAAAGCTCCGGGCCGCCAACGCCGATCTCGAGTCACGGATCTCGCATTTGCAAAAAAACACCGAGGAGCTTCACGCCCGGCTTGCCGCAGAGCGCCAAAACGCCGAAGCGCTCCAGGCCCAGCTCAAAGAGTCGCAGTCCTCAAACCAACGGCTGTCCAAGGAGCTCGAATCCGCGAAGCTTTCGGCGGCCCAGAAGGCCGAGTTGGCCTCTAAGCTCGAACAGTCTTCGGCCCGTGAAGC
This sequence comes from Candidatus Omnitrophota bacterium, assembly GCA_015231685.1. Classification (GTDB taxonomy): domain Bacteria; phylum Omnitrophota; class Gorgyraeia; order 2-02-FULL-51-18; family JAGOUK01; genus JADGBA01. Next base: position 17,854 of record JADGBA010000005.1, read on the forward strand.
CGCATTAAACCAGGAGCTCTCCGCCGCCCGCAAGCGGGTCGCCGATCTTGAAGCCGCACTCCAGAAATCCGGAAACCTCCAAAAAGAGCTCAGCGAAGTCCAAAAGGCGAAGGCGGGTCTTGCCTCCCGGCTAGATGAGTCTTCTTCCCGGGAAGCGGCATTGACGGCACAGCTTTCCGCCGCCCAATCGCGGATTGAGGACATCGCCGCGGCCGGAAAGAAAGATCAAGAGATGGGCCGTGAAGCCCTCCGGAAGCTCGAGGCCGCCCAGAACCGCGTGAAGGAGCTCGAGGCCGCCTCGCAGAATTCCGCCGCGCTCAAACAACAGCTGGACGAGGCCCGTCAGACGGAAGCTGAGCTCAGAGCCAAGTTCGACAAGATCCTGGAGCTCAACCGCACCCTGACCCAAAAGGTTCAGGAACTCGACAAGGCGCAGAAGGAATCCGCCGTGGCCCAGAACCGCCTGAATGAACTCCAAAAATCCCAGGCTGAGCTTGCCGGCAGACTGGAAACCTCCTCCGCCAGGGAAGCGGCATTGAGCGGACAGCTTTCCGACGCCCAGAACCGCGTGAAGGAGCTCGAGGCCGCCTCGCAGAATTCCGCCGCGCTCAAACAACAGCTGGACGAGGCCCGTCAGACGGAAGCTGAGCTCAGAGCCAAGTTCGACAAGATCCTGGAGCTCAACCGCACCCTGACCCAAAAGGTTCAGGAACTCGACAAGGCGCAGAAGGAATCCGCCGTGGCCCAGGCCCAGCTTACTGAAACGCAAAAGGCAAAAGCGGACCTCACCTCCAAACTCGAAGCGTCCGCGGCGCGGGAAGCAGCTCTGAATCAACAACTGGCTTCCGCGCAGGACCGGATCCGCCAGATCGCCGAGGCCGGCCAGAAGGACCAGGCCATGGGCCGCGAAGCCATCCAAAAACTCGAAGCCGCCGAACAACGCCTGCGCGAACTCGCAAAGACCGCAGAACGTTCAGCGAATCTCGAAAAAGAAATCGACGCAATGCGTCAAAACGCCGCCAACACGGAAGCGCTCCAAGCCCGCGTCAAGGAACTCGAGTCTTCGGGCCGTACTCTCGAGACCCGTCTTCAGGAATCCTCCGCGGCCGCGAACACACTTCAGGAGAAGCTCGCCCAACTCCAGAACCACAACACCGCCCTCAACCAGCAAATGGAGAATCTGCGCGCCAATCAGTCCCAGAATTCCGGACTGGAAAAGGAGCTCGGATCCAAACTTGAAGCGGCCCAGAACCAGAACAACGAGATGCAGGCCCGGATCGGCTCCCTCCGGGAGGCCAACCAGACCCTCTCGGCCAAACTTGAGGAAGCCATCAAGAGAGAGGCCGAATTCCGTCAGAATCTCGAAAACCTCAAAAACCGCAGCGCCGAAGCCGAACGCGAACTGCAAACGCTCAAGAGCCGGCAGGGAACCGAAAAGCAGCTCCGCGAAGAAAACGACCACCTGCGGTTCAAACTTCGGGAACTCGAAAGCCTTCAGGCCCTCTCCTCTCTCGATACCGCGGATGTGGCCCTCTCCGGCAGCGAGGCCGAGAACGCACTGATGGAACGCCTGAACCGTGCCCGCGAAGTCCTCAAAACCTCGGAAGGCCAGAGGGTCATGGCCGAAACGCTGGTCGAAAAACTCCGCGCCGAGGTCCTCGATGCCGAAGCGGGACGCAGGAATCTCTCTGTGGATCTCGAACAAGTCCGCAAAAATCTCACAGCGGCCGAGTCACGTGTCGTCGGTCTGGAGAACGAGAATAAACTTCTCGAGATGAATGTCCTCAAGCTCACCCAGGCCAACGCCGATGCCCAAAAAGCCCGGGCTGTTGTGCAGGCAGAAGTCCAAAAGATGCAAACCGACCTGGATGCCGCCCGCGCGGGTGCCTCCAAAGCGAAGATCTACGCCGGAGAACTGGAGAAGGCCCGGCAAGCCCTCAATTCCTACCAGGGCCAGATCAATCAACTCAAGGACATGGCCGCGCGCAACCAGAAAGCCCTCGAGACCATGACCGAGCGTGCCAACAAGGCCGCGGAAATCGAGCCTGCCTTCAAGGAGCTTCAAGGCAAGCACACCGCGCTCCTGGAAACGTTCCGTTCCCGGGAAGCTCAGTTCAAAGACCAGCTGTCCAAGTCCAACGAGCTCCTGACAGAATCCGGCAAGAAGTTCGCCGCTCTCCAGAAGGAAGCTGACAAACTGCGAATCGAGGCCAATAAAGAGGTTCCGGTCGACCGCTCCGCCGAGGTTCAGGCTCTGAGCCAACAGCTTTCGGAGCTCAAAAGCAATCTCTCCCAGACGGCCCTGCGCTATGAGGAGGCTGAGAAGGCCCGCGCCAATCTTGAATCCCGGCTGTTGGCCCTGCAGAAGGAACGCGCGGCGACAAATGTTGCGGCCGTTACTCCCGCAAAGGTCATGACCACCCCCAAAGCGGTCCGGGTGGTCCAGGAACCCCCCGCGATGGCACCCGTCACCCGCGGAGCCCCCCAAACAGCTGTCGAGTCGGTGCCATCCGCTCCGGCCTCGGTCATGAACATTTCCAGAAATACGCTCGGCAGGCTTTCCGCGATCCGGGCGTTGCGTCTGGCCCAGATGAATCCGGCAGAACGTTCCCAGGCCGAAGCGGCCGCCGAAGCCCCGGCCCGCGGCAAAATCGTCATCTTCCGGCCCGAGAACGACTATCTGCTTCTGACGCTGGAAAACCTCCCTATTTTCAGGGAGGACGACAAGCTCCGTCTCTACATCAACGGTCAGCCGGTCTATGATGTGGAAGTCCGCAAGAAGGGTGACTACAATCTGGCAACACTGAAGATTATCGGCCGGTTTGACATCCCCGACAACTTCGCCAAAGGCGACGTGTTCGAAGTCCGCAAATTCTAAAAAATTAAGGGGGGACTGTCCCGGCCCTTCTGGGACTGTCCCCCCTTAATTTTTTTTGAATTTTTTTGGGACTGTCCCCCCTTTAATTTTTTCTTGTACTTAACCTACCTGAGCTGAGAAGCCACCGCTTGCATATCCGCATCCACCATGATGCGAACAAGCTTCTTGAACGAGGTGCGGGGCTTCCAGCCGAGCTTCCGCTTGGCCTTACGGCAGTCCCCCTGCAGGAAGTCGACTTCGAGCGGACGGTAGTACCGCTTGTCAATTTCGACGTATTTTTTCCAGTCGAGGCCCGCATAACCGAAGGATTCCGTCAAAAACTCCCGTACGGAATGCATCTCACCGGTAGCGATCACATAATCATCGGCCTTCTTCTGTTGAAGCATCATCCACATCGCTTCGACATAATCCGGAGCATAACCCCAGTCACGTTCGGAATCGAGATTACCCAGATAGAGCTTCTTCTCAAGACCATGCTTGATCCTGGCCAGCGCCCGGGTGATTTTGCGCGTCACAAAGGTTTCGCCGCGCCGGGGCGACTCGTGGTTGAAGAGAATGCCGTTGCACGCGTAGATGCCGTGGCCTTCCCGGTAATTGACTGTGGTCCAGTAGGCATAGAGCTTTGCCACCGCATAAGGGCTCACCGGCCGGAAGGGGGTATTTTCGGATTGCGGCGCGGGCGAACGCCCAAAAAGCTCGCTGGAGGAAGCCTGATAATAACGTGTCGGAATGCGCGTTTCCCGGATTCCTTCCAGAATTCTCAGCGCCCCCAATGCCGTGATCTCCGAAGTGTACTCAGGAATATCAAAACTCACCTTCACATGGCTCTGAGCAGCCAGATTGTATACCTCGTGGGGGTTCACGCTTTTAAGGATCTGATTGATGGAACTCGCGTCATTGAGATCACCATAAATCAGATGCAGACGCTTTTTGGGTGCGTGCGGGTCCTGATAGATCACGTCCAGCCGTCCCGTGTTGAATGAACTTGAACGCCGGATGATCCCATAGACCTCATACCCTTTACCCAGAAGAAGTTCCGCCAGATAAGAGCCGTCCTGACCCGTAATTCCCGTAATAAGCGCGCGCTTTCTTGTCATGATCCCCCCTCTGATTTTGGTGATGTTTTATGACTGACGCATTTTATCACAAGAACCACCCCCAAAATAATCTGTGCTACAATAGCCCACCTATGAGGAAATGTTCCGGAACCCCCGCAACGAATGGCAACGCCACGGAGCGTCCCGCGCCCCGCGTGCGGCGCGTGCTTGTCAAGGGAGCGCTTTTTCCCCAGATCGAGGTCGGCATGAAAGAGGTCGTCCTTTCGAACGGGACCACGATCTGCCTGTACGACACCGCGGGACCCTACTTTGATCCTGCTTTCGCCCCGTCCGACCGTGGCCTCGGGCCCGTGCGGCTGGCCCGCAAACGTCCCCAGGGCTCCGGCGGACAAACGCGTCTGGAACTGGCCCGGCGGGGCATCATCACCCCGGAGATGGAATATATCGCCATCCGCGAGAACGCCCGCCGTGAGGCGGGGAATTTTCGGGGCGCGATCACCCCTGAATTCGTCCGCAAGGAAATCGCGCGGGGACGGGCCATTATTCCTGTGAGCCTCCGGCATCCCGAGGCCGAGCCCATGATCATCGGGACTGCTTTTCGTGTCAAAATCAACGCCAATCTGGGATCAAGCGCGCTCTCCTCTTCCCTTGAGGAAGAAGCCGCCAAGATGATCCACGCGGTCCGGCTGGGGTCGGACACAGTGATGGATCTCTCCACAGGGCCCCGGATCCGGCCGACCCGGCAGAATATCATCCGGAACAGCCCCGTGCCCGTCGGCACAGTGCCCATCTATGAGGCGCTTGAGCGCGCCGGCGGAAAAGCGGAAGACCTCACCTGGGACATTTACCGGCAGACCCTGATCGATCAGGCCGAAGACGGTGTGGACTTCTTCACAATTCACGCGGGCCTCCTGCGGCGTTTCATCCCGGCCGCCCGGAAGCGTCTTACCGGCATCGTCTCAAGGGGCGGCTCCATTCACGCCCAGTGCTGCCTTGCGCACAATGAAGAGAACTTCACGTACACCCATTTTGACGAAATCTGCGAGATTCTGAAGAAATATGACGCGTGCTTTTCTCTGGGGGATGCCCTGCGACCGGGTTCGATCGCCGACGCCAACGACAAGGCCCAATTCGCTGAGCTGGCGGTACTTGGCAAACTTGTCCGCCGTGCCCGCCGATGCGGAGTACAGTCGATGGTGGAAGGCCCCGGACACGTCCCCTTGAACAAGATTCAGGAGAACATGACCCTCCAGAAGCGTCTTTGCGGAGGCGCTCCCTTTTATACACTGGGACCGATTGTGACGGACTTTTCTCCCGGGTATGACCATATCAGCTCGGCCATCGGTGCGGCCGTAATCGGATGGCAGGGCACCGCGATGCTCTGTTATGTGACCCCCAAGGAACATTTGGGACTTCCGGACCGCGAAGACGTCAAACAGGGTGTGATCGCCTACCGGATCGCGGCACATGCGGCCGATCTGGCCAAAAACCATCCGGCCGCCCGCATCCTTGATGACACCTTGAGCCGCGCCCGATTTGATTTCAGGTGGGAAGACCAGTTCGCTCTGGCAGTGGATCCGGAAACCGCCCGTCGTTATCGGGCGCTCACTCTCTCGGGGCAGGACGCCCAGGGGAAGGACTACTGCTCCATGTGCGGACCGGACTTCTGCAGTATGCGCTTATCCAAAAAGCTGGCCTCATTGGCCGGATAAAGAAAGGAAAACCATGAAGGTACACGCCAACCGTCCGAAGGCTAAGAACGAGAAAAAAAGAAAGCGCCTCCGCAAGATCTCACGCGTTTCCCGAAGAACAAACCGGAAAAAATAGGAAGCGCAGCTTCCTAGTCTTGAGATTTGCGGGGACCGACCCAGGTTCCGCCGCTATACAACACGTCGGGATTCTGTCCGGCTTTGGCGAGCTTGGCGCGCTTCTTTTTCCGCAGATTGGTCTGCTGCAATTTGATTTTGTTGGCTTTGCGAATGCTCATAAGGCGCACATTATAGCACAACCATGTCCGACATGCGGAACTCCTTCACCACCTACCGGCAATTTGCCGCAAATCTCGCAAGCTCGGACTGCCGCGGTTGTGCCCTGTCGGAATCGCGCAGCCGCATCGTCGTGGACCGCGGAACACCCGGGTCCGACGTTCTCCTCGTGGGCGAGGCCCCGGGAAGGACGGAAGACGAGGAGGGCCGTGCCTTTGTCGGCCGTTCCGGAAAACTCCTCGACCGGCTTTTTCTTGAAGAAGGGTTCGACACCAACCGCCAGAGCCTCGTCATCAATGTGGTCAAGTGCCGGCCGCCCCAGAACCGCCCGCCGCGGCCTGAAGAGGCGCGTGCGTGCATGGATATCTTCAGGGAGCAGTTCTCCCTTGCCGGACCCCGATGGGTCGTCCTTCTCGGCCGCACCGCGCTCAAGCATCTTTTTCCCGAACGCGCCAAACTGCCGATGAATGAGATCGCGGGGTCCTTCTTTGACCACACGGGCTACCCGGGTATCCGGTTCATCGTGTTTTTCCACCCGGCCTATCTCTTGAGAGACCCGCGGAAGATTCCCGCGGCCCGGGAGCATATCCGTTCTCTCCTTGAAGAGCGCCGGAACGCCTCCCAAACGAACTCCGGACAATAAAAAACCCCGGCGGAAATCGCCACCATTGGCAAAATCCGCTCGGGGAAATCTGCCGAGGGACAGAATTGAACTGCCGACGCCGGCCTTTTCAGGGCCGCGCTCTACCACTGAGCTACCTCGGCTAAAGATAGAGGGTGTATTCTACACAACAGAGGGGCGGCGTTCAAGTTTATGGGTCAATCCGCGGGCAGGGCTCGGGGGCCGCTGAGCTTGCGTCCCTTGCGGCAGACTCGGCTCAACCGGTGGCTGCTTTATCTGCCAAGTGGCGCGAAGTCATCCGCGGAGTCATGTCGCACCACTTGGCT
>JADGBA010000092.1 GCA_015231685.1 Candidatus Omnitrophota bacterium
CGAGAATTCCTGACTGGGTTCGTAACTCGCCTGCCCCCGCTTGATTCACCTGATATGTTGTCCTGCTGTTATTCGCTGGTATTTGTCCCACTTTTATTTCGGATTTAATTCTGTTTTATGGCACCCTGTTTGGAAGATTGCGCTCGATTATCGTTCATGAAACCATTAAAATAATTATAGTTATGATCATTGTGTACTCAAAAAATCATGTTCCAATACGGCTCACCAAAGAACTGTGGAATCATATCATTCAATTCCATCCCGAACTTGAAAACCAAAAGAGCCGTGTGGAACGCACTGTTTTTGAACCCGAATTCATCCTGCAGGGTGACTTCAACGCGCTTATGGCGGTGCGTCGGTTTGATAAAACACCCGTTACTGAGAAAAAATATCTTGTCATTATTTACAAAGAAACCGATAAGTCCGACGGATTCGTGATTACGACATATTTTACAAGCTCTCTTCCAAAATCAAGGAGAACCCTATGGACCCGATCAAAATCCTAGAAAGCAAATCACCCTTGCGGTGGAAATATGACGAAGAAGCCGATGTTTTGTATGTCGCCGTTGGGAATCCCCGTAAAGCGCTCGGGGCGGACATCGGAGACGGTGTCATCGTCCGCTATGATGAACAAAAAAAAGAAGTTGTCGGTCTTACCATCCTCGGATTTAAAGCACGAACCTTGCAAAGCATTACAAAGGCAAATTAAGCCGCTACCCCGCCCGTTTTAAATGGTTGATTCAGCGGTGAGATCGCGAAGGGCGCGGGCAGCGAAGGGCTCGTTGACATCGAACCAGACCTGCTGCAAGCCCCCTTCAGCAAGACGGATCGTAATAACATCATAGAGGCGGCCGTCAACGAGCTTAAGTTCCTGATCTTCTTTGAACCAGTCCACATTGCGAGTCCCGTGAAGCCGGGCGATCGTGGCCATCTCGGCCGGGACCAGGGCCTCATGAACAACGTTGAGCACGATGGCGTTTGCAGGTTCGGTTCCGTTTGCCTGGGACATGCCGGGCCCGGGGAGGTCAAAAGTGCCGCCAACCGCAGAGGCGCCGCTGTTCGGTTGGGCGACTCGGGCCTTTAGAAAAAACACGGTCACAACCACACTCGCCAGGAGCACAATCGCGCCCGCCGCGAACATCATCCGTGAGAACCAAGGTTTGTGAACCCCAAGCTCAAAAAACCTTCCGGAAAAGCAGTCCCCCTCCAAATTTTAACCAAGCGTTTTAAAGCACCTTTATTCACTTTTGGCTTGGGGACAGGCTCGAGGGGGTTTTTGGGACTGTCCCCGCTTTATGTGTCCCCGCTTTATGGTTTAGGCGGAGATGGAGGTTTGGCGGAGGGACAGGAGGAGGTGTTTGAGGGCTTCCCAGGGCGCTTTGATGATGAGGATGAGGCGGTCGTAGGTGGCGGCCAGGTCGCGGATTTCCTGATGGCGCGCGGTGGCGGTGGCGAAATCGCCGATGAAGGCGTGCTGTTTGTCGGGGTTCAGGGCGGTGACGACGGCGGCGGCGAAGATGTCGCGCGCTTCGGCGGTGATGGTGCCGTCGAAGAGAATGGTGGAGTGGTGGCTTGTCTCGGCTTTGGAAAGCTCGGTGCGGACGACGTCCACCTGACGCTCGTGGGCAACAAGGACGATGCGCTTGCGGTTCATCGTCTTTTCAAGGTCATCAAGATTTGCGGCGGTCACAGTCGCCAAGCCAAGGTTCTGTTCGCGCACTTGAACCGTCAATTCAGCCAGGGCCGAAGCAAAGGCCGGATCAGCGGCCACGGAGCTGGGAACCCAGATCTTGTACTTGTCGCTCTTAAGACCGAGACGATTGAGGTCCTTGATATCCTTACGAAGCTGCCAGCGGCCGGCGGCATCCGCGTTGACCCTGACGCCGTTGGAATCAACCTTCTCAAGGAACATCATGACATCCGCGACAATCGTCGTGTCCTGGGCCGCACCGGTCAACGAGCTTAAAGTGCGGAAGATGTTTTCGTACGTATGGCTCCGAATGACCTCACCCATCCGTGAGACGATCGTGTTGATCACCAGAAGACTCTGCTCTTCTCTCCAGACGGGCGGCAAGAGATCCGTCAGCAATTGATGCCCGTTACCGGCGAGCACTTCCGCGATGTGATCCGGTGTCCATTCGCGCGCGATGCGGCCGGCGATTTCCTCCAGGCGGCTCAGATCCCCGCCCAGTTTTCCTGAACGGAGCATGCTGACGACATCTTCGGCCAACCGGGTCCGTTCGGCATCCGTTTGGTAAATACCGGTCTCCCGTACAAGCTCTGCCGTCCAAAGATGATCGGCCAACCGATGTGTCTCGCCCTCTGTGCCGGCCGTCATCTGCGGCCGCAGGAACCGCGGAGCCGAAGGCATCGCAGGCATCACGGGTGTCACGGACGGCCGGACGGAATCCGCCAGGGCCGTGTCCGCGGCAACATCGTTATCGGGCCCCTCCACATCAAGCTTTCCGGTCAATTGCTGATCGGCCTCGTGTGCGTTTGAAACAAGTCTGGCACCCGTGGCGAATTCGACCCGGCTCATTTCAGAACCATTAGTCTTAAAAACCACCTCGGTCTCCGTCACTTCAGCATCCACGTAGTCGAACTGTGTTCGACTCAGGAAGATGACCTGATCGGCCAATGCAGAAAACTCACCCATAAGACCGTCCTCGCTAAACAGGGCCGTACGAAGCTCCTCACCCTTGGCTTCCAGCGCTTCACGGTCCGCTTCATCGCCGGTAAAGGAAACTTCTTCATAAGAATCAACCGGCAAACTCACAACCATATTCTTTATCTCAAATCCCTCCCGCCGCATCGCTTCTAAGATTTCGCGCAACTGCTCCGCCAACCTTGTACGGCCATGCTCCTTGGCATTCGTATTATAAATGTGCGCGAGTCCTATATAGGGAACGGATTCTTCGCTATTCGAGTGAAGATCACGCCCGCTGCTCCTCGTAATTTTATGGGCATCCGTCATGACCGCCTGAAGAGAAACCACGGCGCAGGACAACGCGCCACCCGTTGTCAGGGAAGTTCCGGCGTAATCGGCGCGCTTTATTCTAAATGCGCCCACGTCCACGCTCCTCCTTCCGCGAATATCCCTCGTAAGAGAGGCCGCTTGAGCCGAATTCTCTCGGGACAACCTCATCGCGTAATCGGCATAGGCCGCGCGGGCGCCGGAGGCGGGCGTTGATGGTAAAGCAGCTTTGCTTTCATCGAACTCAGGCGTCGTAACCATCCGCGCTCCGGTCGACTCCGCAATCTGATCCGGCGAGAAACCTTCGACCTTCTCAATGAGATGTCTTCCCAGATCTGCAATCTCCCTGTCCGTAAACGAGCCCGCGTCAATCGCATAGACGCGCGCCGCGCCCGTCTGCGGATCCCTGCCGACTTTGAATCCGATATTTAAATCCCAAAGATACAACCCCGCCTGCCGCGCGGATTCGAGAAGATTCTTGATCTGAGAAACGGCCTCCTCGCGACTGATCACGCCTTCCCGAACCGCCTCCTCAAGATCGATGCCAAGAATCATTTCCTGCAGCACCGCAACCGGACGGGACTCGGCGTTACCCGATTTTTCATGAATGACGGCCAATATTTTGGGAAGGTGCCTGCTTTGAATATTTTGCAGCGCATGAATATCAGCACGCAAATTATGGCTGGCCACTTCAGGACTGTAGCGCGCCGTCCCCCCTGCGAGCTTCACAAACACCGGGTACAAAGATGGCTCCCCGTCCCGGGAAACAAACCGGAATTCAAACCCGTCCCCGAACGAACCGGAATCCAGATAGCGGAATCCGTCCACTTTCAAATTGAACGCATCACCAAAAACCTCATCCAGAATTTTGACGACGTCATGACCCAGGCCCGGCTCCGGTGTCTTACCCATGAAAAACTCGATTGTCGACTGATCAGGCCGTCCGTCCAAGTCTCGTGTGATATCAAATTTAATGTTCGCCGGCTCCACAAGAAACCGTGTCAGCTCCGAAGAAACATGTGCCATGTGCGGACTTTCCATGGACGCCAGAACCGGCGGAACGGACTGAGGGCCGCTCCCCACGAGCCGAGCGCCGGTCTGGGCCCCGGCGGTCCCACCCTCTTCACCATCAAAATGTTCCGACAACGCATCAAGGCTTGATTCGCCGGATTGACTACGGCTCTTTTCCTCAAGCTCCTTCTCCGCCGCCTTGAGGCTGTTCTGCTCCTCCAAGCTTTGAATGAGCTGATGAAGAGTGTCTGCCGGAAGAGATTCCAGCATCCCGCGGATCACGGCGGGATCGGAACCCATTTGGCGGCTGTGGAGCATCAATTCAACCGCACGATCAACCAGCTCATTGCGCTCACGCTCGCGATGCTGCACTTGAAGCTCGGGCTGAAGGTGCTCTTTGCCCTTGGCAACGCCAAGTTCAATCGTAACCGTCGGCTCGCCGCTTTGCCCTTCCGGCTTATTCAACTGCACGTTCCAGCTTATCGCCGCCGCGTTACGATTGCGGGCCATCATCGAGGCAAACGACTGCCAGCTGAAGTGGCCGCCTTCAAACATTATCGCGATACGGGCGCCGATCGCATCGATAAGATGCGCGTTCTCCTCAATCGCTTCCCAATCGGCTACGGTACCGGCCGGAAGATCCTCACTGAATTCGGGAGCCACAAGACAGATCGCCTCCTGCATGAAGCGTCTCATGCGCTCATCGTCGTTCTCACTGGAGACGATTCCGTTCAGAAGGGCCTCAAGCCGGGGGGCCGCGTCTTTTCGAACAAGGGGCAGCGGCCGCTTGGGCGGCGGAGGTGAGAAAGGATTCGGCTTCTTGAGATCGGCGACGCTGGCAAATGTCGGCGCATAATCCGCCTTGTCGGACGCTTCGAAGTCCTGGGACTCAAGATAACGCTTCATGGCCTTTCGCG
>JADGBA010000093.1 GCA_015231685.1 Candidatus Omnitrophota bacterium
TATATTGATGATTTGGTGAGGGGGTATGTGCTTTTGTGGCGCTCGAAGTACACCGGGCCGTTCAATTTGGGCAACCCCGCCGAATATGACATTATCGAATTAGCGAAGGTCATTATTGAACTGACAGGCTCGAAGTCCCGGTTGGTTCACGAGCCGCTGCCTGTGGATGATCCCAAAAGGCGTTGTCCGGACATTGGGCGGGCCAGAAAGATGCTGGGTTGGCAGCCTAAGGTGAACTTGCGTGAAGGGCTAAAGAGAACGGTCGACGATTTTAGGATCAGGATGCGCCACGCTCGGTAAGATCTGATGGCCCGGATTCACGCAGCGCTTCTTACGCTTATCGTCATTTTTTTTGGTTTGGCCACAGCAGACCTGATTCGGGACAAGTCACCCAATACTGATGCGGTGGCATTCCATCTGGTGAATGGGTACGCCTACTGGAAGACACATGATTTTCGGATGAGCCCGGCCACTCCGCCTCTCCAGCGGCTATGGATGACGGTTCCGTGGCTCTGGATGAATCCCAGACTCACGCTCGACGACCCGGCATGGAAGGAGGCAGATTCGGTTCCGTTCGCCATGCGGTTCTTTTATCGTGACAACCGGGCAATGGCTAGATCTCTCCTTTACGCTTCAAGGGCAATGGTGTTTCTGTTATCTTTGGCGCTTCTTGCCGCTGTGTATCGGTGGTGCGTGAGGCTTTATGGGGCGGAGGCCGGGATTTTGGGGGTTGGTCTTCTTGCTTTTTCGCCGGTTATTGTCGGATACGCCGCCCAGTGCAGTATCGAGATGGGGATCTCGCTTTTTTTCTTTTTGGCAGTATACGGAATTTATGTGTACGCGGAATCGGGCGGGAAACGATGCTTTCCCTGGAGCGGGGCCGTCGCCTGGGGATTAGCTCTGGCTTCGAAGTTCACCGCGGTTTTGCTGGGGCCGGTTTTTTTGGGGATTCTTGTCTTAAGGAAGGGCGTTTTGAGGGGGGCTGCATTGCTGGTTGGGGTGGTGATCGTTTCTCTGTTTGTGGTCTGGGGGACCTATTTTTTTGATACAGCGCCGCTGTTGGGTCCGAATGTACCGAGAGTCGAAGAAAAAATCAAAATGATTGAAGCCGTTGCCGACCGTCTGCCCTTCGGCGGCGGAGACAATACGGAGTTTTTTAAAAAAGCGGCGATTGAAACCCCCATCCCTATGCCGGCTTGGTTTCTTGGGTTAGGAGGGATTTTTCGAAGCCACGCCGCGCCGTATCGCCACTACTTTATGGGCGAGTGGCGGGACCATCAGGTTTGGTTTCATTATCTTTTTTCTTTTGCGGTCAAAACCACTGTGCCGTTGCTTATCATGATCGGGTGGGCGCTAGCCGTGTTCGTCTTCAGTCCCGGCCGCCCCAGGCTGATTGATGGATTGTATCTTCTTTGGCCTGTGGGTATGTTGTTTTTTGCGACCGCGCGGGACACAACCGGGCAGGGGATCCGCTATCTGTTGCCGGTCTACCCCTTCCTGGCGGTATTTGTTTCCGGATTGTGGAGTCGTTTGGCGGCGAGCCGTAAAGCACGCATCTTGCTCGTTCTTCTTTTTGGCGCGCACATCCTTATCGGGGTCTCGGGATCCCGAAGCGGTATTGCATATTTCAATGAACTTATCGGCGGACCCGGGAACGCGTATCGGTATGTCCGGGGCAGCGATCTCGAATGGGGGCAAGAGCTTTGGGCGCTCGGGAAGTACTGTCAAAAGAATCATATTGAAGAAATCCGGTGCGTGCTCTTCGGATCGTATGATTACACGTTTTATGACATACCCGCTGCGGAGATTGACGAGGATGAATACGAATCCCCCCGGCGGGCCGTTTACGCTGTCAGCGCGTTTCGTCTTGACCAGCCCCGTTGGACGCGGGAATTTGCCCCCAAAGAGATTCTGAATCACACGATATGGATTTATGACTTCACGGGAACAAACGATGACCCGACATAAGGCCATTGCGGCGGCCCTGGTTGCCGGCGGGATTTTTTTGAGGATTTGGGGGATTCGATTCGGTCCGTATTACCCGGATGAGCCCCTCGTGATTCATCACGCCATGGGCTTTGGGACAGGCGATTTGAATCCACACATGTTCTTTTTTCCTTCTCTGTTCCTGTACATGGTGTTCGGTGTGATCGGAGGCTTATACGGAGCGCTGAGTGTGCTGGGCCGCATTTCGGGGCCGGAGGGGTTTTTGAATTTTTATCTTCTGGAGCCGGAGCGCGTGTTTTTGTGCGCGCGATTGTTGAGTGTTTTTTTTGGGGGACTGACGCTGGTGCTGGTGTACCGGTTCGGCAAGGCGATGGGCGGCTCCCGCGCGGGTTTGTGGTCGTGCGCGCTTCTTTCGGCGGGACTTCTGCATGTGAGGGATTCTCATTTTGGGGTCACCGACGTCACCCTGGCCTTTTTTATGACATGGAGCCTTTATTGTCTGTGGCGGTTCGCAGACCGCAACGGCGGGCGTGACTGGCTTTGGGCGGCCGTCCTCGCCGGAGTGGCCGCAGCGATCAAATACAACGCGTTTATTATTTTTGTTCCGATTGCCGCGGCGCTATGGCTTGAGCGTTGGCCGCGGGAGGTTTCTTTTGCGGTTTCGGTCCGATCGAGGATTGTCCGCACGGGCGTGACGGCGCTTGTGATGTGCGGGGTGTTCTTTGTGTTGTCTCCATTCGTATTCATTGACCATGCTGGATTTGTGCGCGATGTCGGAGTGATTCTGAAGCAGAATCTCAGTTATCATCTGCCCGCGTGGCATCACGCCAGGCATCTTTTTTGGGGGATGGGCCCGCTGGTTTTTGTCTTCGCCATCCTCGGGGTCATTCTTTGCATTCGCCGGTTCCGGCCGGCTGAGGGCGTGCTTGTGATGTACCTGGTGATTTACTATCTCATGATTCAAAGGGCCGGCCAGCCTTTTCAGCGATACGTCATCGGAATGATTCCGCTTATGACGGTCATGGCGGGCATCGCGTTAGACGCGTCGATGAGCGCTCTCGCGGGACGCGGTACAGGTGCCCGCCGGGCAGCGGTCCTTCTGGGTGTTTTGGTGATCGGGTCGTGCGCGACCCCGGCCGTGTATTCGGATATTCTGATGAGCCGTAAGGACACTCGGGCTCTTTGCGGGGAATGGATCATGACCCACGCTCCCGACGGATCGGTGGTGGCTATGGACGACCCCATGCACTTGCCGCAACTCCCGGTTACCCGAAGTCAAATTCAGGCAAAAATACAATCCTTTCAATCGACCTCGGGAGCACTTGGGAATCAAAAAAACATCAAGCTTCAGGCTCTCGGCAATCTCAATCCTTACCCCTATCCGTCATACGAGCTTTATTATCTGCATCCGACGCCATCTGCTGATCCCAAGTTCGTCATGTATTCCCCTCAAATTCCGTTTGACTCGAAGGAACTCGAACGCATTGGTGTGGAATTTCTTGTTGCCAGCGAAGCAAGCCTTCGGGCCAATCCGTCATTTTATGCGCAGGTCATCCGGAATTGGGAACAAGTGGCTGTTTTTGATCCGAGAAGATCCGCGGATCATCCAATCGCGTTGAATTTGACCTATATGCCCATTGACCCCCGCCTGTTCAACTACAAACGTACGGGCCCCCTGATTTATGTGTATTCCCCGAGAAAGCCCAAATGAAAATCCGGTCTATTCTTCTTCATACGGGTCTCACCCTTGGGGTTCTCATTTTGTCGTGGCTTCTCGCGGAGGTGGTGCTTAACCGAGTGTTCTATCATTTTGAACGTTATCCGAGCTTTCCGGGGCAGGGTGTTCCGTTTGTGATTCAGACCCTGGAATTCAAAATCCACACCATTGAGAACCGGCAGGGCTTGCGGGGACCCGAGGTTCCGGAGAAAGAACCGGGGGAGTACCGGGTGATTTGTCTGGGGGACTCCTTCACGTTCGGCATGGGGGTGGAATTCCCCCAAACCTATCCGATGGTCCTGGAAGAGCTTCTGCGTCGCGACTTTCCTTCGGTTCGGGTGATCAACGCCGGCGGCGGCGGGGCCGTCAAGAACCGATATGAGTACATGCTTTCCAGGGGGCTTGAATTTGATCCCGACTGGGCGGTTTTGCAGATCTATGTCGGAAATGATTTTTATGACAGTATGGCAGCATCGCCGGCCGCGGAGAGCGCAGCGCAAAAGTCCGCCGATCCGGGCGTACCCCTTCTGACGCGCCTCAAGGACTGGGTCCGGGAGCACTCCGCTATCGGGCGACTTCTCTGGCACGCAATGACGCGGCACGACTGGGCGCAGAAGCTTCTTTTTAAGCACAATCTGAGATATTCAAACCGGGCCATTTACCTCAAAGAATATCCGCGAATGGAAGAAGAGCTGGTGAAGCTCCACGGGGAATATCTGGGCAAGCTCCGAAGGCTCCTTGAGGACCACGGTATCGGCCTGACGGTCATGATTGTTCCGGAGAAGATGCAGATCTTCAACGCCGAGGACCTGACGGATGAGTTGTACGATATCAGGAAACCCGACCGTCTGATTCGTGAAGACTGCGCCCGGCTGGGCATCACTGTTATGGACCTTCTGGACGCATACCGCGACGTTCCAAGAAAATTGCTGAAGCGGCTTTACTATTTCCAGGACATGCATTGGACGCCCGCGGGTCATCGGGATGCCGCCGAACGTCTTGCGCGGTTGCTTGAGAGGGAATGGGCGGCCGCGGGCGGGTCTGCCGGCCCCCGATCAGCCGAACGGTCTTAGGCGGCGGGCTCTTCGGACGCCCGGCCTGTCAGCACATCGGCGGGATCTTCGGCCTGATCAAGAAGTGTTTTTAACCGCTCGGGATTTGTAAAAGTCCTGACGTCTGAGTCGACGGCGCATATTCGGATCAGCATTCTCAGAGCGATCTTTTCGGAG
>JADGBA010000094.1:0-1553 GCA_015231685.1 Candidatus Omnitrophota bacterium
GTGATCGATTACTTTGTCGGGACCTACCTTGGGGGCCGAACACCCAACCCGTGCGTCGTGTGCAATTCGAGAATCAAGTTTGACCTTCTCATGCAAAAAGCCGCCTCTCTCGGCGCTGAAGTCGTGGCCACGGGACACTATGCGCGCAAACTCCGGCTTCCCGGCGGCGGGCGCTGGGCCATTCGTCAAGGGGTGGATCTGTCGAAGGATCAGAGCTATGTTCTGGCCGGTCTGACACAAGATCAGATCAAAAACGCCCTTTTTCCTCTGGGTGAGCGCACCAAAACCGAGGTGAGGGAAATGGCCAAAGAATGGGGTTTTGAAGTTCACGACAAACCCGAAAGCCAGGAAATCTGTTTCATTGAAGGCCGGTATGACGATTTTCTCAAAAGCGTCGGGGTGGATCTTCCGGGAGAAGGGGAGATTGTTGATCTTAGCGGCCGGGTTCTCGGACGCCACCCCGGTTTTTATCGCTTCACGATCGGGCAGCGCAAAGGGTTGGACATCAGCGACCGAACCCCGTATTATGTTGTCTCGATAGATCCGGCTGCGAACCGGATTGTGGTAGGAAAAAGAGCTCATCTGACGCGATACGCGCTGCGTCTGGCGGGAATGAACTGGATGGCCAGACCCGCCGTCGGGAACTACGAAGTCAAGATCCGTTCCCGCCATGGGAAAACTCCCGCGCGTCTCGCTGAGTTCGACGACTCCACCGCCCGAGTGGAGCTCCCGCTTGGAGCTGATGCAGTCACGCCCGGACAAGCCGCCGTCCTTTACGACGGCGACACGGTGCTGGGTGGCGGGTGGATCGAATCTTAAGTATCGGAATTGCAAACAAGGCGGCGTAGCTCAGTTGGCTAGAGCAAACGGTTCATACCCGTTGTGTCGAGTGTTCGAATCACTCCGCCGCCACTTTTTTCCGCGCACTTTAATCCGCAGGCTGCATCTGGTAAGATGGGAGAATGAAAGTGCATCTCAAAACCTTATTTTCGGCATTCATCAGTCCTGTTCTGGCGGCTCCGTTCATTAGTGCGGGCTGACCGCAGCCGAAGGCTTGCCTCAGGTTCAGCAGACCGCCGAATCACCCACGGTTGTGGTGGATTTTTGGAATCGGCCCGCCAATGAAGTTGTTTTTTTTGAAAATACCATCGGTGCGGGTTCCGCCCAATTGCAAATCGAAGAAAAGCCTTCCGAGACCTCAAGGCCCTTTGTGATTGCAGAAATCATTGACGGGCTTTCCGGCTAAACCATAATTCCCATGATCTCATTCCAAAACAGAAACGGCGTGCTGGTCGCTTTGATCGACGGGGAGCTGAACGCCTCCAACGCCCCGCAGCTGGCAAGGGAATTCGATAAGCTGGACACCGATTCCGTCGTGCTGGATATGGCGAAGATCGGGTATGTCGACAGCATGGGGCTTGCGGCCCTGGTGGCCATCGTGCGTCAACGTGAACTCAAACAGCGGGTGACGATCATCACCGGCGTGAATCCCAAAGTTCGTGACATTCCCAACACCATGCAAGCCGGCCGCATTTTTACGCTCATGGATGACG
>JADGBA010000094.1:1629-2356 GCA_015231685.1 Candidatus Omnitrophota bacterium
TGTTTTTCCCCTTGACGATCATCAGCTCCTGATTTACGCCCGCGAAAGAAAAATCATCGTTGTTTTTCTGGTCGAGCTGAAAAATCTGGACGCTATCTCAGAGGCGGAGGGTCCCGCGGCGGCGGATCAGACCATCCGGCTCTCTTCCGAAGCTTTCCGCTCGTGTTTCCGGGGATCCGATATCGTGGGTCGGGTGGGGCTGCACCAGTTCGCCGTGGCCCTCCTGGATTGCCGCAAGGACTTTATTGAACCCATTTTTTCGAGACTGAGTTCAAAGCTTGAAGACATCAACAAGACGCGCCAGGGACATTTGGCCGTGGAATTTAAACTTGGGATGGCAATTGCCGAGCCCGGCTCCGCCAGCGGAATCAGCCAAATTCTCTCGGCTGCGGAACGGGCCGCGGAACGGCCAACAGCGGGTTGACCCGCAACCATCCAAGAAATAAGGGAGCTTGAATGACCACGCAAACGACTTCTCAAAACAAAGAACATCAGTTTCCAACCACCCTTCCGACAGATGAGATTCGTCAGATTCTTTGGGGATTTGCCGAACGGTACGATTTGCAGATGCTGGTCCAGTCCTCGCGTTCCATCGCACGCGGTCTGGTGGCGAGACTCGTGGCTCAGGGGGCGCGCAACACCCACGAATGGACACCTGATAAGGAACAAATCCTCAAGGCGCTGGATGCGGCCGGACTCACATCCGCCTTTGTAGAACCCAAGTACG
>JADGBA010000094.1:2394-4815 GCA_015231685.1 Candidatus Omnitrophota bacterium
TCTCCTGGGTGGATGCCGGAGCCGCAACATCGAGTCTCGCTGGTAATCTGGCATTGGCCCCGATTCACGAACGAGGGACCGAGGAACAACGCTCAAACTACATGAGCCGTGTGATACCTCCCGCCGAAGGGGACGAGCGTCAGGTTTGGCGGGGCGCGTTCGCTCTGACTGAACCCATTCCCTACGTGGGTGTGGACACCGGCGTTCTGGGCGGAAAAATCCGGATCGCAGAATGGCAGGACGGCAAAGAGCCGATGCTGCAGGTGGATAAACGCGGTCGCTTCATCACAAACATGGCATTTGCCAACTTCGTCACAGCGGCAGTGGATTCGGACGATCCGCGAATCAAGGGCAGTTGCATGGTGATCCTCGAGAAGGGGGATCCCGGAACCTTCGATCCCGGATCACCCGCGCAGAAGCTGGTCCATCAACTGTCTTCAACACGCGACCCGATCTTCAATCTTAAAGTTCCCGCGAGCCGGATCATCGGAGGCTACACGGTCAATGGCGACACGCTGGTTCCCAACTTTAACCACGGCGAAGTCATTGAAGCCGTATTTCGTCGCACCCGGGTGACCGTTGCGCTTATGAGCTCGGCCAAATTGTTATCGGCCATCGAGCCGGTCATCCGTTATCACCGGCAGCGTTTCCGCGGCGGCACTTCCGCCGCCCCAGGGACTCCGCGCTATGAGCTTGGGCTTCAGCAGAAGGAGGATAGCCTCTCCCGTCTGGCTGACGTCTGGGCTGCCGGAGAAGCCGGCGCTTCATTGGGATTCGCGGCCGCGAGATTTTTTGACGAATTTGATCCGGTAGAGAAGGCGAAGGACGCCCTTTTTGCCGAAAAAGGTCTTCGTGGACCTCGTGCCCAGATGAAGGCTCTCAAAGAGCCTTCTGAGTTGGCCATCCGGCATCTTCGCCGTGTTCGTGAAGAAAGCGGTCCGCACGAACTTCCAAGCGACCCTTTGGCGCGCTATCTCCTGATGGACGCCGAAGCCAACGTGATCTGCCCGGCCTGCAAATTGTGGAATACCGGTTATGGCGCGACCCTGATGCGTGAGGCTGTCAGTTTGATGGGCGGCTACGGAATCACCGAGGATTGCCCCGGCTTTTTGGCGCAAAAGTGGATGGATGCGCAGCTGGAGGCAACTTACGAAGGGCCTGAGGCCGTCCAGAGGCGTCAGCTGTCCGTTACCATGACCCAGGACATTTTTTTGGAATCTTTCAAGAACTGGATTCTTGAGAACCGGGCCATCGCCGGGAACCATCCGCGCTCGGGCGCGCTAGCCCTTGCGGACGGCATGGAACTCTGGCTTTGGACGCTGCAGTATCTAATGCGGACCAAAGACGGCGCCGGAAAAAATTTATATCATGCCAATCGACAGGGGATATCCTTTGCGATGGCGGATGCCCTGGCCTGGCTTTTGGCCTCCAGATACCAGATTTTGGACATCCTCCGCCTCGAAGAAAACGGCGCGAATCACCCGAGTCTGGGCGATGAACTGCCCGGCGTTTTGGGATTCTTCAATGACCTCTCGATGATTCAGGCGGTGCGCGCCGCCGGCGAATGCTGCCGCATCGCCGCAGAAATGGTGTTCGCGAATATCCCTGTGGGCAGCCACCCGGCCCCACAAGACGTGTCCGAGTTTAATGCGTTGAGGACAAAACTCGATCTTTCTCTGGCCGGCGGCCGTCAGGCGCGATTGCGCGCTTCGGAGGCATTAAGCCGGATTTCCATTCCCGAGGCGCTTGATTATCCCCAATAAGCCATGACGATCGAACGCCAGAATCTCCAAGCGGATGTGGTTTGTGTCGGATTCGGTCCGGCCGGCGCGGGGTTTTTGCACCGATTATCCCTCGCAGTCAACGGTAAGGATGGCGGCCCGGCCATCGAAAGCCGCGCTGTTCCGGGACTTCCGCTGCAGGTTCTCTGCTACGAACGGGCGGATGATATTGGTTTTGGGGTCTCGGGCGTAGTGACCCGCGCTCGCGGCCTGCATCAGAGCTTTCCGGATTTACTCAATGAGGGAATTCCGGGGCTTGCCCCCGTCTCCGGAGAAAAGGTTGCCTATCTCATGGATCCTCACGGGGCAAGCCGCCGCGACGGCTGGATTCGTTCGGCCGATAAGATTCTTAGGGTAACCTCCGGCAAATCACTTGCTTTTGAGCTGCCCTGGATCCCGCCCTTTATGCGTAAAGACGAGGGGGTTGTTTTCTCAATGGGTCAATGGACGCAGTGGATCGGTGCGCAAATTATGAGCGAGGGTGTTGCGCAAATATGGCCCGGCACACCGGTCACCGAACCTCTCATTAAAGACGGCCGGGTATGCGGCGTCAGGCTGGCGGACCAGGGGGTGGCTGCTTCAGGGAAGCCTCAGGATACCTTCATGCCGGGGATGGACGTTTTTTCTCAACTCACCGTCG
>JADGBA010000006.1:0-5080 GCA_015231685.1 Candidatus Omnitrophota bacterium
TTTCTCCCGAATATTCGATGTAGTCACTATAATTGCCCTTCATCTGAAGGGCCTGAAAATGACCCGTGCGGTTGCCCTTTTCGTCATAACTGTAGGCGTGGCGTATCAGGGAGCCGGAGCGGTCCGTCGTGGTCGTAACCGTGCCTTCGCCCGAGTAGTAGAATCGTTCGCCCACGCGATTCCTGAACTGCCGACCGCCGTCCCGCCAGTCAAAATCCAGAAGCAGACTCGTCTTCGCTCCCTGAACCTCTGCCGCCGGAAGCGCCGCGGCGTCAAAATTGCTCCACCACAGGGCATCGCCCTTCGTGATACGGATATCATCTATGTGGCCCTGATAGCGGTAATTGGTGGCCATGTCCTGATTGTCCCCGATCACAAGGGGAAGCGTCGGCTTGAGCGCGCCGTTATAGTGATTGCCGCCGCCCCAGGTCTGATTCATCGAAGCCGCGGAACCGTTGATATAAATTCTGAGCTCTCCGTTATGACGCACCAAAGCGATATGATTCCATTCCCCTTCCCTGAGAAGATCGCCTGCCGTATTAAAACCAAATTCCCAGTTGTTGTTGTGGAACGGTCCCTCGACCGCAATATTTTTGTAGCTCGTGTAGATCCCCAATCCATCGGCCGGCAATCCATAACGGTCACCGTAGGACACATCCAGGGTCGTCAAGAGAACTTGTTGCGCAGTATTCAGATTGGAGGGCCTGCACCAAAAATCGATCGTGAAATCTTGACCGGCCTCGACGGTCAGCACGTCGGAATCCGGATAGGAGAGATGATCGTCCACGCCGTCGAAGTACACGGAGGAACCGAATCGGCCTTCGCTGGGATCGACTGCGATGCCGCCGGAAGCTTCCGCGCCGCGGGTCTCATCCTGCGGATGAGTCGGGGTCAGAAAAGATTTATAGGTCGTGTACTCCGTGCTGGACGGGACTTCGGAATAAACGCTGAATTCACGGATTCTTAAATTGGAGCCCGTACTCAAGGGATCGTAACCGCGAAGACGCAAATAACGTGCGGATGCCGCCTCAAACTGGATACGATTCCAGCTACGGTCACGCTGCGTCTTATTGTCATAGACGGTCTGCCAGGTCTGACCATCAGCCGAAATCTCAATTTGACAGTAGTAGCCGTAGCTGTCCGAGGTATCGTCCCACAAGAGACGCACTTCGTTGATGACGGTTTCTTCATTGAGCTCAAACTGGGTCACAAGATTTGGATACCGCGTCGTGGAGGCAATAGTGTCGTAGGTGGCCCGGTCCTGATCAATAATACGGCGATCATAGTCGGTTACCGAACCGTTCGAGATGTCAATCTGCTGGGCTTTGGAGATCTCAACCCGGCGTCCGTCCCCGTGATGAGTTTCTATGATCCCAGTCACATTGCCGATCTCGTCCCGCTCGTACTCATAGCTGGTTCGCACTCCGCCTTCCTGATACTCGCTCAGCAGATCGCCCCGAGTATTGAAGGAGCGTGTGATCGTGCTTGTGACGGGCCATCCGGCGGGTGGATACACACGGAATTCCTCCATCTGGAACACCGTTGGATTCCCCGAACCCACGGCACCCTGCACTCTGATGAATTGCGCCAAAACCGGATCAAAAGAAATAAATTTGCGGCCCTGGGCCAGGTACCTGGAAGCCGCGACATTAAACCAGTTCATCCCGTCCAAAGAAGCCTGAATCGTAAACATGGTCACGGGAGCGGTTGCAGAATCATCTGAACGGAAATAGGCCTCAAACCTCCCGATCGCCATGGGTTTTTCGAGCTCAAAGGTAAAAATTCCGTTGATATCCGTCTGGGCATACTGGGTGTCATTGCTGAGTCCGAACTGTCCGTCAATGAGATTCTCTGCATTGACGCCGGAGCTGGAGTGAACGCGAACAATGGGTATCGTACAGGACAGGTCAATCGAGGCCTGATCGTCAGGCATCGAGAATCCAAGCTTAACTAGGGATTCCACGCCATTGCGGACCGAGTGCTGGTCCGTCCGGATCACCTCACCCCGGAAGTCATAAATATCTTCAAGCCAGACTTCAAGAATGTCCGAGCCGTCACCGTAGTAATCAAGTTTGGTATATATCGTACGGCCATTCGGATCAATAAGTGTTTCCCGGATATACCCGCCTTCCTGATAACGATCCGTCTGGCGAATGCACTCAACCCCGTTGGGCCCGATTTCTGTGGCATACGTGTAATCAACCGGCCCGTCATCTTTTGTAGAATCAAACAGGTGCGTCACACGGCCAAGAGCATCGGTGGTTTCCACATACAAGAGTTCTTCGGTATTTTCCTTGGTGACCGTCAGAGTCAAGGAACCCTCAGGTTCATCCGTGTATCGCAGGACACAGCCCCCGGAATATTGGTAGGGTGATGAGCCGCCATAGAAATCATAGATATAAACCATCCGGCCCTGTGAGTCCTTCTTTTCCTGATATTCGAGATTGCCGTCTCCATCCGTGCGGGTCATCACTTCCAGGTCCCCGAGTTCAGGATCGGTCTCCGTCGTGTACTCCGTGACATATTCGCGATAAGTCGATCCGGATTTCTTCTTCAGATATATCGTCCTTCCCTGTTCATCGAAAATTTCCTCCTGAACGAGGTCACCGTTGGCATCCGTTTGAGTGACCACGTTGACGGGCCGCCCGCTTTCATCCGTACGCTCCTCATAGCTGTACCAGGTTTCTCTTGCGGGAATCGTCGCGTACACTTCGACTTCGGCGATCTGCGCATAATAAGGCGTCACCGAGCCTCCGTTCCCGGTGGAGGCCACAAATCCGTGAATTTTGACATATCGGGCGTCGATGGGGTTGAACATGATTTTGTCGAGCCGTCCGCCCGTCACCTCACCTGCGATCTCTCCGGCCCTGGTCCAGTGAATCCCGTCCTCAGAAACACTGACGAGATATCCGCGCAGAAAACTGCTGACATCCTGGCCGTATTGACTCCCGTAAACCTTGACCTGCGAAACCTCATGGACCTCATTGAGATCCAAAAGCACGTATTCTTCATCCCGCGTACCGTCGACGTTTCCGGCGGAACGCCAGTAGTGTCCGTCCGCGTTCAGTCCGTCGGTCATAAATTCCGACCGATAGCTCTGATCGTATTCGGAACACACCGTGACCAGGGCCGATGGGGCGAGATTGCCCGTGGTGGAAGCCCCGGCCTTCTGGTACGTGATCCGTCCCTGCTGATCGTAATGCGTTTCCAGATTCAATAATCCGGCGGCAGTGAACCTCCGCTCGATCCTCGTACCGTCCTCGTTCTGGATCGTCTCGTAGGTATATCCCCCCGTCTTCTCCTTCGCCGGGGGAAGCAGGGTCTGTTCTTCGACCGTTTGAAGCGCATTCCCCTTTTCATCAAGGGTGTAGCGGTACGTCACTTGGTTGCCGCTTTGGTCAAACATGCCGATCACCTTTGCGTCCTTATCAAAGTACCGGGTGGTCTCCCCGGCGTATCGGCTGTTGGTTTCCACGGTGCTTGTGACATTCCCCTTGGCGTCCCTGCAGTAAGAGGTCGTCATCGTCAGGTCATTTTTGTCCGTGACGGTGATGACATCACCCCACACGTTGAAGGTCTTGGTTGAGTGTGTTTCGTAAGTCCCGTATTCGGCTGACGCCGTCAGGGCTGAGGCGTCATGCGTGTCCACCACACCGTCACGATTCACGTCGGCCCCCGGGTAATCGGCGGCCTCAAGCTCTCCCGCGATAATCGCCTGAAGAACCGCCAAATCTCCGTCATCGAGCTTCTGATCGGCTTTGAGATCCGATCTCAACTTCTGGGTCTCGGTCATACCTATCACGTTGCCGTTGGCATCTTTGCTATAGGTAAAGGCAACGGTGCGGTCGTTTTTGTCGGTTTGGGCAATCAAATCCCCCGCGGCCGAATATCTCTTGGTCGTCAGGGCTCTGGCGCCGCTCGACATGATCTGGAACTGGCGGACCTCGCTTAAATTGCCGAACTCGTCTTTCGCATACTCGAACTCAAAACGGTCGCCGTTCTTGTCCACAGCCCAGATCTGTTCGCCCAACGCGTTGAAGCCGTAGCTCTGAATAAACGAGACGGTTGTCCCCTCAGCACTCACCCACTCGGTGGTTTCTTCAGACTGCACGACGGAACCGTCGGCGCCAAGCACATAACGGGTGCGGACAATTTTGCCGTTCTTATCTTCGAAAAACACCTGTCGGCCCGAAGCGTCGGTGATCCGGGTTTCTTGATAGGAAACCTCCGAACCCTCGTCGGCCTGGAAGGCGGTCCCGATCACCGTCCGGACACCGCCGTCCGCTTGTTTAAAATATTCGTAGGTACGTTCAATACCGTTCTTGTCGATCACACGCTCCAAATCCCCCTCGGCATTAAAATACCTGGATTCCAGCGATCCGGGGCCCGAGGGATCGTGCGAATAATACGTCCTTTCATGCGTGGCGAGAATCCGGCCGTATGAGCTTCGGTCGTAGGTGTATTCCTGAACCAGTCCGCCGGAGAGCTCACGCCTCGAAACCTCGCCATAAATATTGAGCTCCTCCCGGACGAGTGACCCGTCCGCCAGATTACGGGCCACGCGGGCGCTGGGCAGGCCTTCCCATGCCCCTTCGCCGTAGCGTTCATAAACGGTCTCCTGGACAATGCCCCCCGCATCCATGGTCCGGACAGTCTCGCCTCCGGAATTGGTACGTTGTGTCGATACGGCGATCATCACCTCATCGAGACTCAGAAGCTCCTTGAGAGCTTCCCTCCGGGCCGTATCCGCCTCGGCTCTCAGGGCTTCGGAGGGATGATCGTAATCCCGTGCGCCCGCCTGAAGTACTTTGTCGGCAAAAAGCACCCAATCCGCGTCCGGCGCCCAGGAAGCGTCAAACCGGCATTCTTCAAAGCCTCCGTCGAGCGCGGCCTGATACATACTCCAGGTCATCTGGGTCTTATTCTCCGCCGCATCGGTATCATAAGAGTAAATCTGCAATTGCCCCTCTTCAGAAACAGATGCCGCAATATCTCCTTTAAGATTAAGGACCTTGAAGGTTTGCCGGGCTGTAAGATTGTGCGTGGAATCGGTGCGGACCGACTCAAAATATGCCCCGAT
>JADGBA010000006.1:5180-23732 GCA_015231685.1 Candidatus Omnitrophota bacterium
ATCGAATACGCGTAATGATGTGTGATGACCTGATCCGGACGGGTTTCGGTGATGGTGAGAATGCGCTTCAAATTCTCCCCTCC
Source organism: Candidatus Omnitrophota bacterium (assembly GCA_015231685.1). Lineage (GTDB taxonomy): Bacteria > Omnitrophota > Gorgyraeia > 2-02-FULL-51-18 > JAGOUK01 > JADGBA01. Next base: position 5,264 of record JADGBA010000006.1, read on the forward strand.
GCCTTCAGTCACAAGCTCCCTGTACACATATTCCCGGATCACGCCTTCAGCATCCACAGACCGTATGAGGTTGCCGTCCGTGTCGGCTTCTTCCAGGGTCGTGTATTCAGAAACGACCGCGCCGGAGGCATCGGCGGATTTTTCCCTGTACACAAAACGCGAAGTTTTGGAGGCCAAATTCCGTTCCGCTCCGGAATGATAGACATAGGCAAAAAACACCTCCTTCGTCACCCCGGCCTGGGCTACGTCTTCGGCCAGCCGGACCAGGTCGCCTTCGGCGTCGTGTTCCTTGGTGACGGTGGACATCAGTTCATACACCGGATTCCCGTCCGTATCCAGAATCGCCCGGCCCAGATCATCACGCGTCAGCCGTTCATGACGTTCCGTTGTGACACGATGAGCGGGGTCTTCCGTCGAAGGGGCGTAGGCATACTCCACACGCTTACCGTCGGGGAAGGTTACAGAACGGGTTTCTCCGTTGGAGTAATAGTCGTAATACGTGGATCCGCCCTCGTTGTCGATGTACCGCGTCAACCGGCCTTCGGAATCATAGAAGCTCTCGCTCGCGACCGAAGTCGTGACTTCTTCACCATCCGTATTCCGGGCGGTCATGCTGATAATTTCCTTTTTGTAGCGCAGGATGCCGGTGGCGTATTTTTGGATTTGATAGGTCTTGGTGATGTGATTCACCGGATCCGTGATTTGAACAATGTCACCGTCTTCGTCGTAATCGGTGATGACACCGTTTTCATCCACGCGGCGCCGGATCTCGGAATCGTTCAGGTAATCGCGGTTCCTTTCCGTCTTCTCCCCGGCGCGCACACCCTCAAATTCGATCTCTCCCCCCTTGGCACAGAATGCGAGGCGGCCGGCGGCGGGTACGAGGTCGTTGGCCGCGATGTCTGCGGACAAAAGTTGTGTGCCGTTCACTTCAAAAACAACCCGGCCCTGAGCAATTGCGGCGTTAAAAAACACCGGCCCCTCGGCCGGCGGCAAGCCGTCGGTCGCAGCCAAGGCCAGCGTGGTCTCCTCGGGCGAGGTCTGGGTATCCGTATTGGGAGATCTGACAATGAGCCGCGCCTGATCCCCGGTGTATTCGACGGCCAGATATTCGGCCGCAGAAACGTACCGCAAATAAACGATCAGGGCGGCCCCCTCTTCCAAGCGCGCCGTCCCGGAGAAGGAGCGCTCGTCCGCATGTGCGTCAAAAATCGAAGCGATCCAGCCGTCTTCTCCCGGTGTCACAATCAGAGATCCACCGCTGAATGAGACGCCGTTCGATTCGGCATCCCATTGGCCAAAAAACTTCTCCGGATCATCAAGGGTATTGTCAACCGTCACCGTGGTAACCGCGGAGGTCGAATCCATTCTTCCTTTCTCGTCGCGGGACCCGGAGTAATCCGTGACGCGGCGCACATAGCCGTCGGCGTCGCGTTCCGTCAACCAGAGCGCGGAGCCATCATAGGCCCGCACGTAATCAAAGACTCCTCCTGAGCCATCCTGATAGCGGACGAGATAGCCGAATTCATCGTATTCGCGGATTTGGGTCGAGGTGTTTTGGGTCCGGGCGGACAACTCGCCCGGATGTCCATAGCACTCAACCGCGACTCCGTCACCCTGGGCCTTGGTACCGATAAAGGTCAAGGTTCCGCCCTGGGCCAAGGCCTCAATCTTGCGGGAACCGAACAACGCCATGGCCGCGGCCGTATCCGCGTTGATTAAGGACCGAACGTCTCCCTCGGTGGCCAATAGCAGAACATCCTCAGGGGACAGCCCCTCCAAAAAGACGGCCAAATCCTCCGAAGCATCCGCCGGAACGAATTCGGTACGTAGTTGCGAAGGATCGCCGCCGGCAAGCACCGCCATCCAGATTCCGTCTCCGGACCCCGCTGGAGGATTCAAGACGGTCCCGCCCACCGTGATGCTCGCGGGCCTGTCCCCGGCCGAGGCCGCCCTGCATTCGAGGCGGCTCTCCACAATCCGTCCGTCACGGCCGATATTGGAGTAGTCGGTCTGGCTGACTCTCCGGATACGGCCCGACTCGTCGACCGTGTAATCATAAATCGTCTTCTCCACGCCGGGCTCTTCTTCCGCAATCATCCGGCCCCGGATATCAAATGTTTTGATGACGACTTGGGGCTCTTCGGCACCGTCCTGCGTAACGGACACAGTCTCTTTGGCCAACCGGTTAAACGGATTGTATTCACGTTCAACGGTCGTCAGTGTGCCATTCACGTCAGCGGATGCGATAAGATCTCCCCGACGGTCCCATTCCCGATAAATCTCTTCGTCGATTTGCCGGGCGTAACGGTCCATCCCCGTGGTGGTCTCCGTGACCTTCTGATCGGCTCCGTCGGCGAATCGCGCAACCTCTCGGGCCGTCTCCAAACGATAATAACCCTCGGGTCCGGTTTGAACGGTCTTCAGCAAAGAACCGTCCGCGGCATAAATGTATTCAGTTGTGTATCCCAGGGAATCGGTTTGCCGCACATTCCGGCCATACGCATCGTAAACATCGGTCAGAACTTTGTCTTCCCCGCCTTCCGAAGAAATGGTACGGGTTTCAATCTGAAGAACGCCGTTGGCCGAATATTCTCGTCCCACCCGGACCTTCATGCCCTCGGCGTTTTGAGACTCCACAATCGCCCCCAAACTGTCGTACGTCGTGCGGCGAACCATGTTCTCGGCGACCGCGGACGCGTGCGCATTTGCGAGATCCTCCAAGTTCCAAACGCCCTTGTATTCGTACACACGCTCTTCCCTGATGCTTCCCGTGGCGTCATATTCAATCTCCGTGTAAGTCCCCACCCCGTCGGCGTCGAGCCGCATCACCGGAGAGCCCCATTCGTCGTAAGCGGTGATTTGGGTCTGCCGGTATTCGAGGCCGAAGCCGTCCGTCCCGGTGGTGGTCTCCCATTCCTCCGTGAGACGGCCGGATGCTTCGAGAATCCTTTGATATTCGGTTATCGTGACATACGTGCCGGCGGGCTCGTCCCCCGCGGCAAACTCCGAGGTTCGCGTGACTCGGCGAAGAGCGCCCATCGCCCCGTATTCATAGGCCGTCTTCCTTCCCTCGCCGTCGACGAATTCGATCATGCGTCCCCGCCCGTCATACTCCGATGTCGACTGTACCGCCACTTCGACGGCATCCTCCTCTGGGCCTTCAACCCAGGAATCGGTTTGTTCGACCCGGCGAATCAATCCCGTATCATCACGTGTCAGAACGAAGGCGGTGCTCTTCAAATCCCTCGTTTTGAGGGCCACGACATCGCCCCACGCATCGTAGGTCTCTTTGGAGTTGTCCAGACCGTGGAGCAGGCCGGCGATTCCTCCGAAGCCCACCGAACCGAAGACGCTGGATTCGGAATCCTGGTGATAATAGACGGTCCTGGAAACCGGCTTTCCATCGTCGCCCAGTTCGTACTTGTATTCCGTGGCGGTGCCGTCAGGTTCGTCGATGCGCTTGAGTCTCCCGTCGACACCATAAGTCTCCGTGCGGAGACTGTCGATTCGGTTGCCGTAGCCGTCCATACCCTGCCGCAAAGCAGTGCGGGAAACGACGCGGCCGTCAGTGGTTTTTTGGATCGCATAGGTTGTGGTGAGCGTGTATTCACCGCCGGAATCCGATGCCGGGGATTCCGTAACGCCCATAAGCTGTCCGTCGAGCGAATACTCGTACCGGATCTGATTGCCGTAAAGATCGGTTTCTGCGAGGAGGTTTCCCTTGAGGTCATATTCGGTCTCGGTCGTGGAGGTGACCGGTCCGCCCGGCAAATCCACGCTCGTGATCTGACGCAGGCTGAGAAGCCTCCCGCCGTCCCCGTAAACACGTATGTACGTGATTTCGGTTCCGTTGCCGTCGGATTCGAAGATGACCCCGCCATGCGCGTCCCATTCCGTCTCCGACACAACCGATGAGACGGTGTTTTGATGTGCGGCGGCAAGCTCATCCAGCGAAGCCACGTGGTCGTAGCGGCAAGAAGTGCGCCTTCCCACCGTGTGATTGTCGCCGGTATAAAGGTATTCGTGGATATAAGCGGTTTTGTCGGGATTAATTTCCTGCGTCACATGACCGTAGGCATCGTAGCCCCTGATCGTCACGGCGGATATCACGTTTCCAAAATCATCGGTGTAGCTCAGGGTTTCCCGCTCGGTCAGGATGGCGCCGTCTTCGTTCTTGGTATAATCGACAAGCGTGACGCGGCCGTCCGCATCGACGTACCGGACCAGATCACCTTCATCATCATACTCAAAAGTTTCCGTCCGGCCCTGAGCATCCTCGCTGATGATCCTCCGGCCCCGGACATCCGTAACGACGCGGGTGCTCCTGACATACGTCCGGCCCCCGTCTTCGAATTCCTGACGAATCCCCGCCTCAAGCGAACCGTCCTCCGACAATGTGTACGTATAGTTCGCATCGCCATCGCGCCCGAAGGTGCGGGCCAGGCGGCCGCTCTCATCCAGCGTCAAGCCGGCCGAATACCGGTATCGGGCGAGGGCGTCCGTATAATCCGCCGTGATGGAGCGTCCATCCCCCGAATACGCGTATTCCGTCACACCGCCATCGGCATGATCAATCCGAAGTATTCTCCCCGAAGCCTCGTAAAGAATTCGGGACACGGCGTGCACGACATTGCCGAAATCATCCTCCCAATCCAGCACACGGGTCTCCTGTATCTCCTCGTCGGGCAAGGTCTCGTAGGTGATTTGAAGAATCCGGCCGTCGGGAGACTCGACGCGGGCGATTCTTCCCGAATCTTCATAAGCATACCGGGTCTGGCTCCCGTCCGTCCCCAAGTCATAAGTCACCCGCCCCTCCGCATCGTATTGCTGGATCGAATAAATGGTGCCGGAGAGCGGGGGTGCCGTCTCCGAATCCGAGGGCCATGCGATTCGACAAATTCGCTCCCGAAGATCGCCCGTATCGTCCTTGGAATACTCCACGGACATCACCGCGCCGTCCGCATAACGAATCTCTCGGGTTCCGCCGTAGATCCGGACCGCCTGAAGCGTCGATCCGTGCGTTTGGGCGGCAACGCGGGGAATCGAACGAATCCCCTCAATGACATGAAGCGGCTCCGAATCAGCTTTGCGCTCACCGCGGTCCAAATACACCTCAAGGCCTTGTTCGGTGAATTCCATGCCCAGCTCATACAGGGCGCCCTCCTCCGGAGCCGCGTCCAGAATGACCACGGATTCCATGTCCGCCCTGAATGTCAGATCGTCGACCGTCTGTTCCTGTGGGGAACGAATTTTGAGTTTAAAGAATCCATCCTCAATGACAAATCGGATCGTTCCCTGTGCCGTGTAGGGTCCGTCAAAGGTTCCCGGAATCTCAAATCCGGTTTCTATCAGAAGCCCGTCTCCGCCGTCTTCGGGAAGGCGCGCAATGAACTGAAAATTAAGACTGGGGAGTTCCGCGCCGTGACAAGGCGCTTCAATCTCCAGATTTTCCGACTGAAGCCAGCGCTCGTCCACAAGAAGATCCCGATCATACAAATCCCGCGCATTTCCCCACCGGTCGACCTTGCTGGCTCCGCTTCTAACTTCTTCGGCGGAGGTCGAAACCGCCGGATCCATATAAATTCTGCACTGGCCCGTATAAACTTTGCCCGAAAGATCCGCGTGCGTGACCGTGATGTCATTGAACCCTTCTTCGAGATCACAAACCATCTCACGCCAAACACCCGCCACCCGATAATGAATGGTTGTCCTGGGCTCGCTCGCTACGGTTTCCATAAACTCAAAGATCGGCTCCTCTTCACCGGTTTCGAGATACTGGTAAACCCCCAAAAGGTTGCCCTCAGCATCATATTCCCGGCGGGTTTTGACCGTCGCGGCGTCCCCCCAATACTCCGCGAATTCAATTCTGGCCCCGGAAGCGTACGTGTAGCTTTTGACCCGCCCCCGCTGATTAACGACATGAGCGTCATCGTAATATTCGTAAATTTGATTATCTGCGTAAGCGGCACGCTTGATGTTCCCGGACTCATAATAGAGGAACTCTTTATCAAATTTTCCGTCTTTGTGAATGAGCATCGATTCATAAGAAACCGTACCCGGATAGTAGGTGTACCAACTCTCCCAGCCATCAGCGGACTTCCTATAAACGGTCATCCCGGCTTGATCCATGCCGAACGTCATGTGAAAGATTCCGCCAGCCTCGTATTGGGTGAGCGTCTTGCACCGGCTGGTGTCGCCCCAGTAGGTGTAAACCGATTTGGAGCCATCGCCGGTGGCCCTGCTGATGAGGCGACCGAATCCCACTCCCGGAGTCCCCTCGTCCATAAAATATTGAAGGTAGCCGTTCAAATCATAAGTGGACTCATAATTTCCGGATGCGTAGAAAGTCTGGCGGCTCACGAGAGTTGCCCCTTCGTAGGACGATACGTCTTTACGGATTTTGGAATCGCCCCAATACTGGTAGTACGTGATGCGTCCGTTCGCGTATTCCTGACGCAGCGTCCTTCCACTACTCTCGTATTCGGTTCTCATGAGAAAACTGCCGTCCCGCCACTGTTCGATGGTTTTGTACCTGCTGTTTTCGTAATAATCGTAAAGGAATTTATTACCGTTCGGGTATTTGACGGAAGTCACATAGCCTGCGAGGTTTTGTTCGCTGATTGATGACAGCGTTCCGTCGGAATTGTAGCGTTCGATTGTCTTGTAGCGATACGTGCCCTCATGATACGAGATAAAGCGGTACACCTCTCCGTTGCCGAAGCGCAGGCTCTTCATCCGCCCGCGCCCGTAGGATTCGAAGGTTTCGTCATAGAACTCATACACCGTTCCGGTCCGGGGGTAGGTGATGCTCTTTTCGTTTCCGTTTTCATAAAATTCATGGATTTCCCTGCTTTCACCGCCAATCAAAACTTCCCGGGTAAAGACAGTGTCGGTCTCTCCCCAATAGGCATAAAGATGCTCCGTGCCCCCGAGAAACACCTGCCTCGCGAGCCTCCCATAACCGGATTCGGGCCGCTTTTCGTCCAAAAAATACTGCGTAAAACTATTAAACCGATATAGCGATTCGTAATTACCCGATTCAAAATACGTGTAACGGTCGATCAGTCTCTCGCCCTCGTAGGAACAGACCGCTTTTCTTCTGGAGGAATCCCCCCAGTACTCGATAAAAACTCTTCGTCCGCTCGAATCGTTCTGGAAAACGATCCTCCCCCGGTCATCATATTCATATCTGAAAGAAAAAAACCCGTTTTCCCAAAGCTCATAGCTCTCGGTCCGGCCGTTGGCGTGATAGGTGTAGAGGCGCCTGGCCCCGCTCGAATCCTCTAGGACAGTTAACCGGCCGTTCGTGTCGAATTGGCAGCGGCTCTCCAGAGAGCCGTCTGACAGATAGTGCTCCGAGGTCTTCGCCTGGAAGGTGTTTTCGTAATACGAAGCGTACACATACTGCTCACCCGAGCCCGACACGAGTCGTTTGAGACGGCCGGCGCTCTGGCCCTCAAAAGACTCATCATAAAACTCATAAATGGTACCGCTGGAAGCTGAAACGGAATATTTTTGGTTACCGCTTTGGTAATATTCGTCCGTGGTTTTTAGAACGCCGTCGGCAAAGGTTTTTTTCCTGAAGACCGTATTTGACTCTCCCCAATATTCCAACTGATACTCGTCGCCGTAATCACTGACTCTCTTCCATAACCGCCCCTTCTGAGCGCCGTCATAATCCTCGTCGTAGTAGTAGTACGATGCACGCTCCTGCGCGTCATAGAACTTGTAGAGGTTGCCGCTTTGATAATAGGTGTAGGGGCTGTCGGGATCTTCTGACGGGGGATTCGGCTCATCGCCGGATTCCTGAATCAACTGGAACAGGCCGTTTTTCTGATCGACCTCTGACGCAACCCGCTTCTCAAATGCGGTATTGAGGGTGGAATTCGGGGCTTCGGTCTGAGATTGCCACAGATCAACCGCGGCCCAGCCTATTTCCATCCAAATAAAGGAAGGCACAAGCGCGAGACTGATGGCCTTAAGAATCAGGCTTTTTCTGAAGGCACTCATAAATTCATTTCCTCACCTCACTTTATTGAAAAACTTTTCAAACAAATTCAGTCACTGTGCAAAGTCTACTTTGCAAGTACTCTGTTTACAAGGGGATATGTGTGCAAAAATGGGTGAAAAGTGTGTGAGAAAACCCTGCGCAAGACGACCCGGCTGATCAACGATTATCAACACCCAAAATGTCTTGTTAACTTCCTAATGCAAAAAAACCTAAACTTAATCCAACAAATCCTTCAAACGCGCCTGAATCCACTCCGAAATCGCCTCGATCTCTTCAGGGCACACCGCGTGACCCATCGGATATTCCTGCCACTGGACCGAAAGCCCCAGGCTCTCCAGAAGCTCGCGCGAGCTCTCCCCGATATCAAAAGGCACCACCTCGTCGGACTTCCCGTGAGCCATGAACACGGGCGTCTGCAGGCAGGCGTCGCGGCATTCGGAGAGCGCCTTTTTGGGAAGCATCACGTAGCAAGAGAGAGCGATGACGCCGGCCAGGGGCTCGGCAAGCCTGAGTCCGGTGTGGAGCGCCACCGCGCCGCCTTGGGAGAAGCCGGCCAGAAAGATCCGGTCCGCAGGGATACCGCGGGCGACCTCGCGGTCAATCAGCGCCAGGATCTCGCCTTCGGAATCCCTGAGACCCGGCTCGTCCTGATCACGCGACAAGTCCATATCAACAATGTCATACCATGCCCGCGTCGGCATCCCGCCGTTCACCCCGACGTTTCGGACGGGCGCATGAGGAAAAATAAACCGCACCGGCGTCTCGGCCGGAAGCTTGAGTTCGTCAATAATCGGCTCGAAGTCATGTCCGTCCGCGCCCAGGCCGTGCAGCCAGATGACCGCGAAGCGCGGGTCCGCGCCGGTTTCCTTCTCTATCGTCTCCAGAAAATCCTGCATCACGCCTCCATTTGATTTTTAAGAAACCTTCGCCGGACGGGACAAAAATTCCACAACCAGCGCCGGGAAGAACACAAGCGTCAAAAGCGCCGAGAGCGACAAACCGAACACCACCGACCACGCCAGACCCGCCCACACCGGATCCGAAGCGATCATGAGCGTACCGAGAACCGTTGTGAGCGACGTGAGCACAATGGGCCGCACGCGGATCTTGCACGCCTCAACGATCACCTCGTGATACGGCGCCTTCTTCTCGGCGCTGAGCTGCTGGATGTATTCCATCAGGATGATCGCGTTATTGACCACAATCCCCGAGAGCGCGATGACACCGATCATGGACGTTGCCGAGAAATACACCCGGTCCAGAAGGAAGAGAAGCGCAAACCCCGGCATCACCCCGACCAAAGAAAGAGGAATCGTCCCGAGAATCAGAAGCGGCACAAGGTACGAATTGAACTGCACCACCATCACGAAGTAAATCAGAAGAACCGCCACCGCCATCGCCAGGCCCAGATCCCGGAACACCTCGAGCGTCAATTTCCACTCCCCTCCGAGCTCCACGCGCACCCGCTCCCCATTCTCAAACTGATACGTCGCCCCAAAAAGCGTCAGGCGTTCAAGCCGCGCCTCTGCCCCGTCCACCTTCGGACGATAACCTGCCAGGAGCATCAGGGCATCCATCGAGGCATAAGCGGCGCTGCGCCGCTCCATCTCACCGGAGATATACACCGCCTCCCGGCGGTTGTCGCCCAGAATAACCGGCTCGGCGGGAATTTCCCGCACCGTGAGGAACTTGAGCACCGGAACGGAATTCCCGAGTTCATTGGTGAGATAAAAACGCCGCAACCCCTCGATCTTCTGCCGCAACGTCCGCGGGAATTTAAGCACGATGTACTCCTGTTCCAGATTCCGCTCGTCGTGATACACGCCGATCCGTCCGCCGCGATAGAACACCTCGAGCGCCCTCGCGATGTGCGCTGTCGAGACCTTCGCCACCGCCGCCTTCTCACGGTCCACCTCGATGATGAACTGCGTCAACGGCTCAAGCATCGTCGTGTCGAGATCCACGAGCCCCCGAATCCCCGCGAGCTCCCCTTCCAGCTCCCTGGCGATCCGGCGGATGCGTCCGTCGTCGGTTCCCTTTACTTTCACCAGAAACGTCGCCTGCACCGGCGGCCCCGGCGGATCCTCGATGATCCCGAACGCCGCTCCCGGCACGGCCGCGAGCGCGTCGCGCACCACCGTACGGTACCGGATCGCGAGATCCTCGGACTTCGCGTCCCGTCCGTCCGGATGCGTGAGGTTCAGCCTCAGGGTCGCCTGATGAGTGCCCGCGCGCGATGAGGCGTCGCGGAACATGCCATTAAAGTCGAGAATCGGCGGCATTCCCGTGAAGACCTGCACGCTCGTCACTTCGGGGTCCTTCTCCAGACGCACGGCCGCATCCGCGGCCACCGCGCGCGTCTTCTCGGAACTCGTCCCGCGCGAGAGATCCATATAGACATAGATCTGTTCGCGGTCCGCCTTCGGCAGCATACGGAAACGCACGAACCCCACCGCGGGGAACGCAACGGCCACAATCACAAGCGCCGCGCCGATCAGCAAAAATGTCCTCCGGAATCCGGAAGAACGGATAATGCGGTTCATGAGCCCCTCATACACGCGCCCGGCCCTTCCCAGCACACGGGCAAACACGCGCATCACCCACGGCTCGGTCCCGGCGGCATCTTTGGAGCAGAGAACGGAAGCCAAAAAAGGATTGAGCGTGTACGCCAGAACCAGGGCCACGCCCAAAGCCGCGGGCACGAAGAACGGGATAGGCCCCATGTACGGCCCCATCATGCCCGTCACGAAGGCCATCGGAATAAACGCCAGCACCGTCGTGAGGGTCGAGAGAAAAAGCGGTGACCCGACCTCCGCGACCGCCTCGGCGATGACCACCGCGGAATCATCCCGCGGTCGGAGCTTCTTGTTGCGGACGATGTTTTCGACAACGACCGTGGCCGAATCCACCAGAAGACCCAAGGAAAGAATCAGCGCGAAGAGCGTGATGCGGTTGATGGTGTATCCCCCGAGATACCCCAGTCCGAACACCGCCAGAAGCGTCAGCGGCACGCTCATCGCCACAATCAACGCCGCCCGCGCGTTCAAAAAAAGAAACAACACCGCGAACACGATCGCAACGGCCTGCGCCAGAGACATCGTGAGGCCGTGAATCTCTTCTGCGGCCACCCGGCCTTCGTTACGGAGAATCTGAGGGCGCACTCCCGTCAGATAAGCGGCGCGGGCGGAAAGCTCTTCAATCGTCGCCTCGAGCCGCCCGGAAACCCCGGCAATGTTCTCCCCCTTCTTCTTGGCAATACTCAAAAACACCGCGTTCTCGAGTCGCCGTCCCCCGGAGACAAAGTCCGTGAACGCTTCCTGCTCCGCCACGGATTCCGAGGTTTCGCCCAGACCCGCGACCTTCAGGCTGTAACTGATATTGGCCGCGATCACAAGATTACGGATTTCTTCGACGCTATTGACGGTGCTGGAGAGCTCCACCGGATGATAGGTGTCCACGCCCTTCACCGGGCCGAGCTCACGAAGCACGCTCGTGCGGTCCAGCGCATCACTCACCTCACGGATGTCGGCCTTGGTCTCCAGAAGCTTCGCGGGATCAAGAACAACCGGGAACTCACGCTTCTGTCCGCCGACCACATCAATAATGGAAATGCCGTCCACCATCTTGAGATCGTCCTTCAGCCGGAACGCGGCACGCCGGAGCTCCACGGATGTGAGCGAGTCCGAGAGAAGCGCCACGGTCATGATCGGCAAATCCTCAGGATCGACGGCCTTGATATCAGGGTCCCTGGCCCCGACGGGCTTCAGGTCCAGATTGGAATCGATCTTCTGCCGCAAGCGGATCATGCTCTTCTCGAGATCCTCACCCACAAAGAAGCGGACCTGCACGAAGGACGCCCCGCCGTGCACGGACCGGGAATAGACGTCCTCGACGCCGGGGATTTCCTTCAGGACATTTTCGAGGGGCTTGGTGACAAGCTCGTAGACTTCGCGGACCGTACTCCCGGGCGCGTCCACGCGGATCGAGAAGGCCGGCGCCACGATGTCGGGATTGTACTGCTTGGGCGTAATACTAAAGGAAAGGATCCCCCACGCGGTGAGGGCAAAGAGAAGAATCGTCGAGAGCCTTTTGTTGCGGACAAATTTAAGCGTGATCCGGCCGAAGATATTCATTGGGTGATTTTACAACAAAAACCCGTCCGATGCCTAAACCGGCTAAGCCACACGGTTGCGGGACTTTCCGCCGAGAAACGCCGAGATGTTCCGGCCGATTTCATCCACGAGCCGGCGCCGGGCGGCAAGGCCCGCCCAGGCGATATGCGGGGTAAGGAGAAGCCGCGGCGCGCCCAGAAGCGGATGGCCCGCCGGAGGCGGCTCCGTGCTGAAAACGTCCGAGGCCGCCCCGCCTAGATGGCCGCTTTTGAGATGGCGGCAGACGGCCGCCTCGTCCCACAAGGGCCCGCGCGCCATATTAATAAGGAAGGCACCCTTTTTCATGCGCGAGATAAATTCTTCGCCGACCAGATGCCGCGTACTCTCCGTCAAGGGCGCGTGAATGGAGACCACGTCCGAGCGGCGGGCCAATTCCGCCAGGGACACCCGGGCCGGCCCGCGGCTGTCATGGCGCCCGTAGTGCCTCGAAGGCATCCGGGCGGCCAGAACCTTCATCCCCAGAAGTCGCGCCATCCGCGCCACACTGCGTCCGATCTGACCGTACCCGATAATGCCGAGCGTCCGGCCCTCAAGCTCCAGATACGGATAAAGCGGCAGGGTGAACATCTTCGCGCGCGGCCAGAGCCGCGGGGTCTTCTGCGCGTAATCCACAAGCCGCGTGTTCAGCGCCAGCATCATCGCCAGCGTCAACTCCGCGACAGAACGCGTCGAATATCCCGCCACATTGCACACCGCCACACCGCGCCGCCGGGCCTCGGCAAGGTCCACGTTGTTCGTCCCGGTCGCCGTCAGGGCCAGAAGCCTCAACTCCGGCGCGGCCGCGAACACCTCCCGGTCAAAGACACACTTGTTGGTGATGACAATCCCGGCACCGCGAATGCGCTCCAGGAGAGTCTTCCTCCCGCGGGTGAGCGGATAGAGCCGCAGCTTTCCGTATTTCACCAGAACACTCAAATCCAGATCCCCGTAGTCCACCGTCGCGGCGTCCAGGAACACAATACGGGGTTTGTCTGTTTTTTGCATGAAACCAATTCTATCAGGGAACGCCCCCGGGAACTACTCCGCCGTCCGTCATGTTAAAATATCAAGATGAGACGCCTGGGGGTTTTTTTCTTCATAGGAATTTTGGGACTCGCCGCCTGCCTTCCGGCTCAAGCCGCGCTGCGCGACACCGCCCCCATTGAAGGGAAGCTCGTCTCCCAAACCACATCCATCCGTCCCGGCGAACCCTTCTGGGTGGGGCTCTATCTCATGCCGGAACCCGAATGGCACACCTATTGGAAAGACCCCGGCGAGGCCGGGCTCGCGACCGAGATCAGCTGGACGCTGCCGGACGGCTTTACGGCGTCGCCAATTCGCTGGCCCCGGCCCGAAGCGCTCGAAGAAGCCGGGATCATGAGCTACGTCTATAAAGGTAATGTGCTTCTCCCCGTACTCATCACACCGCCGGCCGATCTCGAACCCGGCCGGAGCGTGCGCCTCGCGGCCAAAGCAAGCTGGCTTGGCTGCAAGGAAATCTGTCTGCCGGGCGGGGCATCCCTCGTGCTTGATCTGCCGGTACGCACGAACGCGCCGCAGATCGCCGTCGCATCAGGACCCCTTTTTGAGGAAGCCTTCCGGACCCTGGATCTTCCGCCGGTTCTTCCCTCGGCGCTCAATCTCGGCTGGGCGCTCGCCTTCGCCTTCGCGGGCGGACTCATCCTGAATCTGATGCCGTGTGTTTTTCCGGTGCTGTCGTTGAAGATCCTCTCCTTCGTGCATCAGTCGCACGACGAGCCCGGCCGCATCCGCACCCACGGACTGGCGTTCTTCGCGGGGGTGATGATCTCCTTCTGGGCGCTGGCCGGGGCGCTTCTGGCGCTGAGGGCCGGCGGCGGGGCCCTGGGGTGGGGTTTTCAGCTCCAGTCGCCGGGATTCGTGCTGTTCCTCGCGGGACTTCTCTTCGTGGTCGCGCTGAACTTCCTCGGCGTCTTCGAAGTAGGCCTGGGCGCGACCGGCATCGGTGCGCGATGGGCTTCCTCCGGAGGTCTGGCCGGCTCCTTCGCCTCCGGCATTCTCGCCACCATTCTCGCAACCCCCTGCACGGCGCCTTTCATGGGTGCGGCGCTCGGATTCGCCCTGACCCAGACGGCGGTGCGCTCGTTCCTCATCTTCACCGCGCTGGGAATCGGCATGGCCGCGCCTTATGTGATGCTGTCCTTCTTTCCGGGGCTCCTCGCTTTCCTGCCGAAGCCCGGAGCGTGGATGGAACGTTTCAAGAAAATCATGAGCATTCCCGTTCTCTTCACCGTGGCATGGCTCGCCTGGGTTTTTACACGGCAGTCGGATGGTTCGGTGATCGCGGGGCTTGGTTTGTTTCTGGTGCTTTTGTGGGGTTCGGCCTTTTTTTGGGGGAAAAGCGGTTCATCCGCGAGGAACGCTTCATCCCGCAAAACGGCAGCCGTTGTCGCGGTGATTCTTCTGGCCGCCGCGGTGGCAACGGCAGGGCGGCTGGCCGCATCCGCCGGGTCCGCCGGGTCCGCCGGGTCCGCCATCGGGGAAGGCGCTTCCGCTTCTTCAGCCGAAGCAGTCTGGCGGCCTTATTCCCGTGAAGCCGTAGAAGCAGCACTCCTGTTGAACCGGCCCGTATTTATCGACTTCACCGCCGACTGGTGCCTCACGTGTCAGTTCAACAAGCTCACCACGCTCCATACGAACGCGGCGAACGCGCTCTTCGCGAAGTACGGCGTGGAACGGTTCAAGGCGGATTGGACGAACCGCGACGCGCGCATCACGGAAGCGCTCGAGAGTTACGGCAGAAACGGTGTGCCGGTGTACGTCTGGTACCCCCGAGGCAAGACCTCGGAAGCCGAGCTTCTCCCCGAAATCCTCACTTCGGGAATCCTTCGCAAGGCGCTGGAAGAGGCGGGCGTGTCGGACAACGCTTCCGTCAGCTGACGGGACTTATTCTTCGGCCTGAATTACTTTGCCGGGAGATGCCGCTTGCGGGCAAAAACCCGCACGGCCCTTGAGGGCTGTGTCACCGGACACACGTGCTGACAGATGCCGCATCCGACACAGAGATCTTCATCAATCCACGGCTTCAAAATCCGCTTTCCGTCGACAAACACTTCATCGAACTTGATCGCTTTCTCACTGATGGGACAGTGCTCCTCGCAAACAATGCAGGTTTTGTTCTCCGAATAAGCGACACACAGCTTCTGATCGATCTCGGCGATGCCGAGGCGCGCTTTTTTCTTGGTCTCCAGATCCATCTTAGGAATCGCTCCGGTCGGGCAGACCTGCGAGCAGAGATTGCACTGGTATTCGCAGCAGCCGATCTCCGGAACGAGCTTCGGCGTCCACATGGCTTCCCACCCCTCCTCAAACATGACCGGCTGAAGGCCGTTGGTGACGCACACCTTCATGCAGTTCCCGCAGCGGATGCAGCGATCCACAAACTCACCCTCATCCGCCACGCCCGGGGGTCTGAGGGGCAGGTTGCGGCAGGAGCCGTCATGCTTTGCGCCTGCGTGCTTTCCGGCGCCGCCACCACCGTGCCGGCCTCTGAAGCCTGAGAACAATCCCGCCGCCAGAGTCACCCACAGGAACTCCTTGCGTGTAATCCCCCCGGACCGCTCCCCTGCGCCCTGGGAAGACGCCGGCACATCCGGCTTCGCCCCCCCGCCCCAACCGAAACGCGTCTTGGCCGCGCGGCAATCATACACGCAGTCCATGCAGAGAATGCATTCACCCGGAACCGTCAAGAAATCCTCCCGGATCGCCCCCATCCGGCAAGCGGACCGGCACACCCCGCAGGATTTGCAGTCCTCGGTCTGCCGCCTGAGAAGCGAACCGCGCGCGACCTGGCCATAAAGCGCTCCCAGAGGACAGATCGCCCGGCACCAGAACCGCGAAACAAAGAGCGCCGGCAGCGTCGCCGCCACAAAAAATCCAAGAATCGGCAGCGCGTTTTTGAAGTAAGCGACTTTCACGCCCAGGAAATCCGACTTCATCGTCCGATAAAGATCATAAAACCCGCTGTCGTAGAGATTGAACTTCTGAACCGTGAAGACAAAGAAGCGGTCCGCGAGAAGCGTCGATGTGGGAATCAGGTTCATCGACACAAAGCGCGCCGCCACCACAATCGGATCGAGAAACCACGCGGCCTGAATTCCCGCGGCCGCCAGAACGGCGATCAGCAGAAGAAACACGAGCTTGGGTCTTCTGAACCATCGGTTGGCCCGGTCGGACAGGCCGTTACGCGCTCCGCGAACGGCGCCCACCGCATCGATCACGGCCCCCAGCGGACACACCCATCCGCAGAAGAAGCGTCCCAATACCCAGGTGAGGACCAGCATGCCGCCCGCGAAGATCAGGCCTGCCAGAAGCACGCGCTCCGCGATTGCCGTGAAGATCATCACAAGCGGATCGAGTTTAAAGATCCACTCGGGGCTGATGCTGCCCGTCAGAGGGTACGTGGTGGACCACAGAATATAGACGAAGAGCCCGAAGAAGAAGACCTGCGAGGCCCGCCTCACCCGCACCCACGGGCGCGGCCTTTGGGATGGCTTCTTACGAGCCGACGACATGGATTCGGGCCGCCTCCAAATCCCAGCGGCCCATTCCCCGCTCGCGCGCGGCCTTGAGATACGGCACACTCAAAGGATCCTTTTCCATGAGGCGGCACGCGTACGTATCGGCCAGCACCGGGTCCGTCGACGCGAAGACCTTGTTGAACGTTTTTACGTCCGCCACATCTCCGCCGGAGGGGCCGTGACGCATGAGAACCCGCGTGGCATCGATCACGGTCAGATCCGGCTTGATGAAGCTCGTGAGATCCGCAAGCTTCGGGCCTATGTCCCAGTGGATCTGCCCGCGCTTGCCGGCGCAAATGCCCATGAGATTTTTCATGGAAAGGGTCAGGCCCGTGAGTGCGTGGTGCTTTAGAACCGGAGCGTTGATGAACACATCCGCCGACACCGCGTCGCGCAGAATCGGCCAGCCCTCCATGGAACTCGGGTTGGCGAATTTGGCCTTCACGATATTCCAGAGATCCACATAAAAAACATTCGCGCCCTTCGCTTCGGCTGCCTTCCGTATGCCGCTTGATTCATGCACGCGGCGCTCTTCGTTGCACGGCACATCAAATACCTTCACCTTCTTCGCGCCGGCGTCATAAGACATCTGCACCAGCGCGGCCACCACCTGCGGGTCGGTATTCGCGGCCTGTTCGGGAGTGCGGTCCCAGGCCATGTTGGGCTTCACGACAACAGTGTCGTTTTTTCGGACAAAAGTTTTCATCCCTCCCATGGCCTCCACCACCTTCACGGTGTTGGCGTAGGAATCCGCGCTCTCGGCCACCACAAGATCATACGCGGCCTCGGCACCGCGCGCCACCCGCCCGGTCGATTCATCCGCCGCGGCCTCGGCAATCTTCGTCAAAGGCCAGCTCACCGCCGACGCGAGAGCCGACGCCACACCCAGCTTCAAAAAACTCTTCCGGCTGATCGGCTTTCTGCCGACAAGCTCGCCCAACCAGTCCGTCGCTTGCTCCAAACCCATCGTCCGGCCCTCCCTCGTGCTGTCATCATACACCCTGCCGATGACGCGACTCAATCGTCCTTTTGACTTTACGGACCCGCCTCGTTCAGGCGCCGCCGTGCTGCATCAAACCCCGGATAGAGTTCAAGCGCCTTCTCCCACTCAGAGCGCGCCTTCGCCGCCGCCCCCGCCCTCATGTAATACGAACCCAGATTCACCCGCATCGTCGCCTCGCCATAACGGAGCTGAACCTCTTCCCCGATCCCGTTCATCGAAAGCGCGTCATGATGCACCCACATCCCGGCAATCACGAGCACCCCGACCCCACAAATCGCACGCACCCGTTCAGAGGCGTTCCCAAGCCGTCCCGCGCTTTTTAGAACACCCTCCGCCGCGAGAGCCGCCAGAAGAATCATGACTCCCATGAGCGGCAACCGGTATCGCGCGCTCACATAAAAAAACGTCACCGAAGCAACATAAGAAACCGCCATCAAACCCAACAACCGCCGGCGCGAATCCCCGGAGACCAAAGCCGCCCCAAGCCCCAGGACCGCAAAAGGCATCACCCACCCCGCGCCGAGTGGCGCCCACCGAAGCGACCTGAAGTCTCCCCGAACAAATTCATACGGAACGTTGTTCCAAATCTCCACACGACTAAAAAACAAATCCACTTTGTGGATCCAGAGCCTGAGCGCCGCCATCGGCTCTTCGCGCCAGAATGCGAGACCCTCCTTCCACCAGAAGCGGGACGCCGCCCGAGGGTCCCGGACCGTCGGATCCTTGCCCGCGGCCAGAGCGA
>JADGBA010000006.1:23774-24209 GCA_015231685.1 Candidatus Omnitrophota bacterium
TGCTCCGGCCCGCCGGAGGCGCCTGTATGGTTTCCCATGTAGAAGTCCAG
The DNA here is from genome assembly GCA_015231685.1 of Candidatus Omnitrophota bacterium. Taxonomy (GTDB): domain Bacteria; phylum Omnitrophota; class Gorgyraeia; order 2-02-FULL-51-18; family JAGOUK01; genus JADGBA01. Next base: position 23,825 of record JADGBA010000006.1, read on the forward strand.
ACGCGAATGGAGCGGAAACGGGCTCACCACCCCGCCCAGCAGCGCGTTCTTTGCCGCAAACGGCGCAAGAACCACGAAAACTCCCAGCGCATAAGCCCCGAGACTTTTTAGAAAAGCTTTCCGCCGCCACAACACGATCCCGCAAGGCAGACCCGCCGCAAACAAGAGCACAAACGGCTTAAAGAGCATCGCCGCCGCACCGACCATGCCCGTCACCATCCAATCCGCCGCACGTCCCCGCTCCCACGCCCGCATCGACGCCCATCCCAGCGCCGTCACCGTGAAGAGCGCCAGACTCACATCCAGCACCATCCCCGTATAAAACACCGCAGGCGTATAAAGCGCGAACACCAGCGCTGCTGCCACACCCGCCCGGGACCCCGAG
>JADGBA010000095.1 GCA_015231685.1 Candidatus Omnitrophota bacterium
GTCAACGATACCAAGGGGCTATGTGCTCCGGTTACCTTTAACTTGAGTCAATTCGCCCAAAAATTCAGCATAGCCATTTGGTTTTCTTTGTGCTAAATTGAGGCCTTAAAAAACTACGCTCCCAAAAAGTGGACAAAATCATGAAAGCGACTCTAGCCATGGACATTCAATTAGTAGATCTTAAAGCTCAGTACGAAACCATTGATTCAGAAATCCAGCAGAACCTTCAGGCCGTTTTGAACGGATGCGACTTTGTGTTGGGTTCCTCCGTCGAATCCTTCGAGAAGGAATTCGCCGAATACCTCGGAACCGACCATGTGGTCTCCTGTGCCAACGGCACGGACGGACTCATCCTGGCGCTGAAGGCCGCCGGCATCCGCGCGGGCGATGAAGTCATCACAACGCCCTTCACGTGGATTTCCACCGTGTTCGCCATCACCCACGTCGGCGCGACACCCGTCTTCGTGGACATCGACCCGGGCACCTACATCATAGACGTCGAAAAGATCAAGAAAGCGGTGACGCCCAAGACGGCCGCCATCCTTCCGGTGCATCTCTACGGCCAGTGCGCTCCGATGGACCAGATCATGGCCATCGCCTAACAGCACGACATCTTCGTGATCGAAGACGCCTGTCAGGCCCACGGCGCCATGTGGCAGGGCAAGCGCGCGGGCACCTGGGGAGATCTCGGCGTGTTCAGTTTTTATCCCGGCAAAAATCTCGGATGCTACGGTGACGGCGGTGCGGTTTGCACCCGTCAGCCGAGATTCGTCAAAAAGATGCGCATCCTCCGCAACCTCGGCCAGGAGGTCAAGCACAACCACGAAGCCATCGCGTACAACAGCCGTCTGGACACGATTCAGGCTGCTATTCTCCGGGCCAAACTCAAGCATCTCGACGAGTGGAATGATGCCCGCCGTCAGGCGGCACTCCGATACAACAGTCTTCTCGAAGGTCTTCCGGTAAAGATTCCTTCGGAAGCCAAGGACTCCCAGTCGGTCTATCACCTTTACGTGATCGAGGCAGAAAACCGCGATGAGCTCGTGAAGGCCTTAAACGACGCCGGCATCGGGGCCCAGACTCATTATCCCAAGCCGGTTCACCTTCAGCCCTGCTACCGGAGTCTCGACATCCGGGAAGGCAACCTGCCCGCGGCGGAACGCGCGTCCAAGCATGTCCTGTCGCTTCCGATGTACGCGGAAATCACACAGGAACAGCAGGCCTATATCGCCGAAAAGCTGAAGGAATTCTTTAAGAAGTAGGCTTCCGGTCGAGCCAGCGGTCTTTCCATTTCTGAAAGACGTAGAGGCTCCAGAGCTTCTTGCGGTTGTCGCGTTTTCCTTCAAGGTGTTCCTTGAGAAGCGACTCCACCGCGGCAGGGTCAAAAATTCCGTCACGCCGGATTCCGGCGGGATCCAGAGTTTCCAGAAAAGCGTCTTTTAATTCTCCGCGAATCCAGTGCGCCACCGGAAGGCCGAAACCTTTTTTGGGACGGTCGGCGATGCCTGAGGGCAGCATCCGTCGCATCACATTCTTGAAAAGGACCTTGGTCCGCCCTCCGCTGTATTTGAGTCTCGTGGGCATGCTGCGCACCAGTTCCGCCAGACGGTCGTCCAGAAGCGGGCTGCGCACTTCGAGCGCGTGCGCCATCGAAGCGCGGTCGGTTTTGACGAGGATGTCCCCTTCCAGATAAAACTTCTCATAAAAAGCCCCGAGCCGCCGAAGCGCATCGGAAGACTTCGGACACGCCTCCCAGAACCGTTCGATCGGATCATACACCCGTCCGGTCCGGGAAGCGGCCGGATCGGCAAGAATCATATCTTCTTCCTGAGGGCTGAAGGCGCCGAGCCATACCTGGCTGCGGATGTGATCGGGATATCCCAGCCCCTTGAAGAACTGCTTCAGCTTGAAATCCAGCGTCAGGTTGTCCATGTTCACCGGCAGTCCTTCCACAAATCGGCGCATGAGCGCCGTCCATGAGGCGGGAAGCCGGGCAATGCGGCGCGCCCATTCGTCGGCCGCAAAGGTCGGATACCCGCAAAAAAGCTCATCCCCCCCGTCACCGGAGAGGGCCACCGTAACGTGCCGCCGCACCATCCGGCAAAGCATCGTGGTCGGAATAAAGGAGGCGTCCGCCATCGGCTCATCCAGATGTGCAAGGATGTCCTCGTGCTCATCGAGCATCGCGCGCACCGTGCAGGGCTCCTCGATGTGTTCGGTCCCGAAGAACTCGCTCACACGCCGCGCGTGGCGGGATTCATCGAAGGAACGCTCATCAAAGCTGATATTGAAGGTCCGGATTTTCCGCGCCGGATCCACCGCCCTCGCCATCGCAAGCACCGAGCTTGAATCCAGTCCTCCGCTCAAGAATATCCCGAGCGGCACATCGCTCACCAGCCGGCGCGTGACGGCGGTTTTGAACTTTTCGAAGAAAAGCCCCTCCCACTCATGGTCCTTCCGCGTCACAACCGCGGCCGTCGGGGCCTTGCGGACGGATCCCACACGGACCCCGTGCTCGTCCGCCTCGAGATACGTCCCGCCCTCTAGTTTGCGGATGTTCTCAAAAATCGTGCGCGGGGCGGGCACGTATTCGAAGGCAAGGTACTGCCCTAACGAGACACGGTCCAGACGGCGCGTGACTTCGCCGAAGGCCAGAAGGGCCTTGGGCTCCGATGCGAAGTAAACGGCGGATCCCGCGTCTGAATAATAGAGGGGTTTTTTGCCGAAGGGGTCGACAGCCAGATGCAGGCGGCGCGCCTTCATGTCACAGGCGGCGAAGGCATACATCCCTTCGAGCTCGTGAAGGCAGGTGATTCCCGAATCCTCGTAGAGCGCCAGGAGGCTTTCGGTATCCGAATGCGTCACGAAGCGGCGACCGCGCTCTTCGAGCCGCGAGCGGATCTCACCGAAGTTGTAGATTTCTCCGTTAAAAACCAGGGCTACGCGGCCGTCGGGGCTGCGCATCGGCTGCTGCCCGGACTCAAGATCAATGACCTTCAGCCGCCGGTGACCGAGGCCCACACCCTCGGCTTCGAAGAAACCCTCCTCGTCCGGCCCGCGCCTCTCCAAAAGACGCGTCGCCATGCGGAGTTCTTCGGCAAAATGCCTGGGGGGACGGTGTCGATAAAAAAACGCGCCTGCGATGCCGCACATAAGTCAGTTTCGGGTTCGTGGTATCAAGTGACCGTTATCTTAGCACACTGCTATAATAGCCGGGATTAAAACCGTGTCCAAATTCAAATTGCCTACCCCATTCGGAGTATTGCGCCACCCGGTCCTTAGCCGCGTCGCGGGCCTGCTGGTTCTTGGTTGTCTTCTCATGCTGAATGCCTGGGCGCTTCACCACAACGCCTTCAAAACCTTCTTTCTCTTCGACATGAACATCCCCTTAGACGGCAGCTGGCGCGTCTTTATGGGCCAAAAACCCCTGGTGGATTTCTTGAACAACTGGGGGCCGGTGCACTTTTACGCGATGGCGGTTTTTTACTGGATCTTCGGCTTCGGCAAAACCGCGCTTCTCGCGCACGTCATCGCCGTGAGTTCGGTCGTCATCACGGTCCTCTTCGTCTCGTCCCGCGCGCGGCTTCCCCTGTGGATGACGGCGCTTGCCTGCACGCTCACCACCGTTTCTTTTTACTGGTCCTGCGCCTTCCCGTGGCACAGCCACACGGCGCATTTCTGGGGCATTCTCGGCACCGCACTGCTCATTTGGCGGCTGCCGTTTTCCGGCCGCAAAGAAACCCTCGTCTGCGCCTTTGCTTGCGGGTTTCTTGCGCTGCTGGCATTCATCACCAAGACCAACGTCGGCCTGGCCTACGCGGCGGTCTTCGGGGCGGTTTTTTTGGCCGGTTCCTCCCGCCGACTTGAAACCCTCGCGGCGTTTGCCGCAGGCATCCTCGCCTCCGCCATCGTTTGGACACCGGTGTTCATCCATTCGTGGAAGGCGTTTCTTGAACAAAATGTTCTCGGTTACGGCCTTCATAGCCGGGGCCGCATCCTGCGGCTGATCACGATACCGATTCTGTGGTTCTCAAACGGCGCCTGGATTTTTGTGCTCACGGGCGTTGCCAACGGCGTGGGTCGCTTCAAGCATTCCCGTGCGCTGGTCGTTCTGCTTCTGGGGCTATGGTTCACCGACACGTTCACGACCTTCACCAGCGGCGCCGAGTATCGCGTCGACGTCCAGCTTCTGGGCTTCATCGCGGCCGCGGCGTTCCTGCTCGCGTGGCGGAACAGGCCCGAGACCGGCTGCGCCGAATCCTTCCGAAGACGATGGTTCCGCCGCGTCTCCATCATGGTGATCGCCGCGAATGCGCTGTGTTTGATTCCGCTCCATGCAAAATACGCGAAGGAACTCAAATGGTGGTCCGAGCCCTACCTCAAGTCTGTGGAATATGAGGACTACAATCCGGTCGGATCCTATGCCCTTAAAAGCCATCCGTTTGAAGGCTGGCTGTGCGATCCTTACAAGGGTAAGGAAATCGATGAAGTCGTCGATTTCGTCAAAAAAACCGTCCCCGTGAATGAAAGCCTGCTCATCCTTACGGACCTTCAAGTCGTCAATGCCCTGACCGGCCGTCAGGGCTACCCGGGAGTAACGCTTTTCTGGATTGACGGCGAATGGCCAACCAAGGGCCTGCTGCGAGAACAGGTGCGACAAAACATTCTTTCAAACCCTCCGGACTGGATTCTCACCCATCAGAAGCGGGTTCCCTTCGGATATTTCATCGCCCATTACCTTAAACTGAGAGAAATCTTTTTGGCC
>JADGBA010000096.1:0-4155 GCA_015231685.1 Candidatus Omnitrophota bacterium
GAAGAGAAGTCCGCCAATACAGTTGCCTTCACCGGTCTTCACGGTGGAATTGCGCTCAATGTCCTGCCACTGCAGCTGCACAAACTTCGCCTGGGATTCCTCGTCTTCCTCGCGCGTGTAGGCGTTGAACCGGTCCGCGCCGTACTCGATCATCAGGACCGGTTTGTCATACGTCTGCTTGATCTGACGGAACAGATTCCCGAAGGTCGCGCCGCGATAAGCGATCACACCCAGAATATCGACATCCGGAGTCACTTCAGCCGCAATATCGAGACTTTTGACCTCACCGATCCCCATGATCACGGGACGGACCGGGTCGATCTTCTTGATCTCTTTGGCCAGATCGTTCACAAAGGTGTAATAGACCCGAGCCATCGCGTCGTGGCGCGCCTTGGGGTCGTCGAGGGCATCGATTTCGGCATCCGACCAGGGCCGGACATTCTGATCAAAGCTGTAATTGTTCTCGTTTCCGAGAATCCATCCGACAATCCCGCCTTCATCCTTATATTCCCGGACCATGGTAAGCACTTCCCGCGTCATCCCCTGCCGGAAAGAGCCGCTCGCGTAATTCGCCGGAGGCCAGTCCCAGAATCCCAGGTAATGCCCCGCGAACGTGCGAATCCCGAACTTGCGGTTCATGTCATGAATCAATCGCTTCACCGCCTGAGGATTATGATTCACCCGATAAAGCCGGATGGCATTGGCGCCCATCGACTTCATGAGCTTGCCGTCCACAATCCAGGGTTTGGACGGGTCAGAGAAGAAGTCGTATTCGTAATCCTTCCCGACCGGCACCGGGTTGTAGCAAAGCCCCTTCACCATATAAGGCTTGCCGTTGAGGTAGAGAGAATAGCCGCCCTCGGCGGTCCGCTTCATGGAAAGCTGCGGAAGCGCATCCGCCCGATTCTGCATCCAGACCAGTCCTCCGATGATGAGAAGAGCCGCCGCGATTGAGGCGGCAGTACGCTTATGGGAGGCCACAACGGCAGGCACGGAAGCAATCTTGGCCATCGCACCGGTCTTCTGAAGAAGCACGGCACCGCCAATGGCAAGAGCCGCCACTCCGCCGGCCATCACCGTATACGCTGCAGGGTCACTTAGGCACATGCATTTCATAGAATCACTCGAACCGGATATCGTCGAGGTAGAACACAACCCCGTCAGGATTGTTATCCAAATTGGTCGCCCAGGCAAATCCGCCCACAATGGAGGAGAGATCCCGGCCTTCAAGATCAATTTCGTACTGTTTCCATTCAGGCGTCAAAAGCACCGGGCCGATCCCCGCCACATCCGAATCGGAATAATCGCCGCGGATGCCGCCCATTTTGAATTCTTCGATACGCTCGCCGCCCTTTTCACCGCGGACCCAGAAGGTGAGCTTCTTTGCCCCCGAAAGGTCATACCCGCCGGGACGATTCCCCCAGTTGTTGGCGGGATTCTGCCAGTACACCCCGGCCCAGCCCGCGCCCTGAGACTTGTCTGTGGTGTAAGAAATCCGGATGCAGGTCGTGCCCGCGTGGGGATTCTTGAGGTGCGCGCTGTCAAAAGCTAGGTCGGAATAATCCCCCATCCATCCCGAGGGATAATAGTGATTGTCAGGCGCGTTTTCATCGGAGTAAATATTGAAGGTCTTGAACGTCCCGGCATTAAGAGACCGCAGAGAGTCCGCGTGAGCCTGAACCTTCTCCACCACGGCACTTTGCTTCTGGGCAGCGGTGTTGACGGCCGCGGTGGCCTTCATCTGAGATGCCGCCTCTGGAGATTCGTCCTGCGTGGAGAAAGTGACAATCTTCTGGTCCGAACCGCAACCGCTCAAAGACATCACAAAGAACGCCGCCGACAACAAACCAATCCAGTGTCTCTTCATTTCTCCCCGCCTCCCGCAAAAAAAGTCATTGCCCGTCCGTCGGACGGGCAATGACTCAAGGTTATTTGACCAATTATTCGTAACGGATATCGTCCAGATAGAACGTCACACCATCCGGGTTATTATCGAGGTTGGTTGCCCAGGCAAATCCTCCGATGACGGACGAGAGGTCCTTGCCGGTCAGATCGATCGAGTACTGCTTCCATTCGGGTGTCAAAATCACGGGACCGATGCCGGCCACGTCGGAATCAAAATACTCGCCGGTGATACCGCCGATCTTGAATTCCTCGATTCTCTCCTCACCCTTCTCGCCGCGGGCCCAGAACGTCAGACGTGAAGCACCGGTCAGGTCATATCCGCCCGGACGGTTGCCCCAGTTGTTGGCCGGATTCTGCCAATAGATGCCCGCCCAGCCGGCACCCTGTGAACGATCGGCACTGTACACAATCTTCATGCTGGTCGAACCGGAGTGCGGGTTTTCCATGCACGCACCGTCATAATTGATGTCCGAATAGTCACCCATCCACCCCGAGGGATAAAAATGGTTGTCGGGTGAATTCTCATCGGAGTACACAGGAAAGGGCCGGAAAGCCCCTTCTTCTGCCATGCTCATGGCGGGCAATCCCAACACCAACGCGGCCAAAACCATAATCAGCGCTAAGCCTCTCTTCGACATTACGACCTCCTGTTCGGGAACATATTTTGGTGATTTACTTTGGGGACCGTCCCCTGCTTTGGGTGGGGACTGTCCCCCCGAATAAATCCCCACCGATATCTTGAGTATTAATACGACTAACTTCTTCCTGATTAGACATATATTAAACCATCGATCCCGGCCAAAATCAACTTGAACGACTCGACCACACATCCTCGTTCCAGGCCTTCTCGAAGTAGCGATACGCGGGCCGCAGTTGTCTCAAAAAGGGGCTTTGCGAACCGTCCCCCTGACTGGTGACTCCCAGCCACTCCTCATGCATCCATCCGTCCGGAAAATTCGCCTTGAAGTCTCCGACCGTCTCCTGCAAATACGGATCGAACTCCGGCGCAGGCCCCGCTTTCCACCATTCGTCGATGTACTGGAACAAGACTCCGCCGATGGCATTCCCCGCTCCGGAGCCTGCGCGGTTATAAACGATGTCCTCCCAGTTCCCCTGAAGGTAATTCTTCTGAAGCTCCTCCGCCTCTTCGCGAGTTTTTCGGTTGTGATATGCCGGACAGCCGAATTCCGTAATCAGCACCGGTTTGTCTGTATAGGTTTTGATGTCGTGCCAGAAGCTGTGCCCGAAGCCGTCCTCGCCGCGATACACATTGGACCCGAAGATATCGATGTCAGGCATCACACGCCCGATTTCCTGCACAAAAACCTTTTCTCCGTTGGAAAAAGCAATCGGATGATCGGGATCCATCTCCTTGATCATGAGCGCCATCTCATTGGCGAAACGGTACATGGCCTCGTGCTGTTCCTTGCCGCGGCTGCCCAGGCCCAGGCGGTCCGGCAGGGTCTTGCCGTTCTCCCGATCGCCGACGAAGCCGTAATTGCCTTCGTTGGAAAGCACCCACATGAGAAGATACGGCTCATCCTTGTGCTTGAGAACCATTTCCCGAATCGACTGACGCATGTTTTCGAGATGTTCGGGGTTGGTGTAATCGGTGCCCTCGTACCAGCTCGCACCCGAACCCCCGGCGTACATCCCCATGAGGTCTCCGATAATGGCCATGAGTCCGTATTGGTCGTGGGCCTCCCGCAACAGTTCCTTGTTGGAGGCACCGTGATAATGCCTGAGGGCGTTGGCTCCCATACGCTTAAGGAGCGCAAAATCTCCCACGGCCTTCTCGTCGGGGTCCTGGACATTGTTGAGGTTTTTGTCCACCCATGCCTCATACGGGCCGTCGATCAGTCCGTTTTCATTGATGTCCGCTGTCATCCAGTCCACACGGGTGTTGTCATGGGTCGACTGGCCGACCAGCGTCGGTTCATAGGCGATCGCCTTGATGAGGATCGGCTTGCCGTCGACCAGAAACTGCCAATGCCCGTTGGCGTACTGCACGAGCTTCGTGTGATCGGAGCCGATTTGTCGGGTGATCTTCAGTCGCGTCAAATCCACGGGCTTCTCCACGACATCAGAGGGCTTGACCCTGACAAATTTGCCCGGATTGATACTGGTGTACACGTCGTCCGTGATGGTCAGGTTATCGCCGTCTTTGACCACGAAGGAAAAATCCTTGTACTTGAGGCCCAGGCTGGGGTGCGTGCGGGTCAGGTACTCGATTTTGTCCATCGCGATCTG
>JADGBA010000096.1:4222-4731 GCA_015231685.1 Candidatus Omnitrophota bacterium
GGCCTGCATCATGATGCCCCCGCGCTGAAGAGCCACGGCGGTGAAGTACTGCTTCACCCCCGGGGTTTCCGGGGCGGTGGCCCATTTGTAGAACGAAAGCTGGTAATTATCGATATTCGTGAAATCCCAGTGACTGCCCTTAAGCTTGCCTGCCTGGGAGATCTTCTTGAACGCGGGGTCCTTGTACACGCTCGAGGACGGATACACGCCTTCACCGGCCGCGGCGCTAAGCCCCTTGCGGTCGGTGATCTTGTACTTGAAGTCCCCGGTCCCGAGCCCCTCAAAGGTGCCGTATTTTTGATAATCAATCAGCTCTTCCGTGCCGGGATCATAGAGCTGAAACGACAGCTCCATCGTGTCTCCGAAGGCGTTCATCACCCGCGTACCGTCCGTGTTGTCCACCTCGGGCGAACGGCCCCACGCCAGAGCGTGCGTCACAATCAATAATCCGGCAGCACCCAGAAGGCCCGCCGCGATCATCCCGACTCGAACTTGAATTTGTTTCATCC
>JADGBA010000097.1 GCA_015231685.1 Candidatus Omnitrophota bacterium
AAGCTGGGAATTGTGGGGTTGGTGGGGGTGACCGCGCTGGCGCTGGGCGTAACGGCGATACCGGCGGCTTACGCCGAAGATGAGGCTGCGGAGAGCTCTGAGCAGTCATCGGATATGGCTCCTGGATTCAGGGGTCGCGGACCGCGCCGGGGGCCGGATGCGCCGCGGCCCGAGGCATGGCAGACAAATCATCCGGACGCGGCTGAGCATCTCGACACGAATGATGACGGAACCGTTGACAGGACGGAGTGGAAGCAGGGCCGAGAAGAGCGGAGGGAACACAAAGCGGAGCGCTGGGCCGACAACCATCCCAAGGCCGCCGAGAGGCTGGATCGCAACGAGGACGGCAGGGTAGACAAAAAAGAGTTTACTCAAGGCAAAATCGCCCGCAAAAACAACAAACAGAATGTCAGGGCCAGGGGCAACAATCCGCCGGGACCCAAGGGAGGGCCCGGAGCGGGACCGAATCGCCGTCCGAAACGCTAGACCTGTTCTCGAAGCAAAAGCTTAAAACCCCGGTCGCTCAGGCAGCCGGGGTTTTGTCTTTGCGGGGAAAAAGGGCGCTGAAATCCGGCGGCGCGGGGGATGTGAATTTGATCCGGCGGTTGTGTTCGGGGTGATTGAATTCGAGGCGGCAGGCATGAAGTCCGAGACGCTTCAAGGGGCTTGATTTGGCTCCGTATTTGAAGTCGCCGGCCACCGGGTGGTGATGCTCCGACAGATGCGCGCGGATCTGGTTCTTTCTTCCGGTTCCGAGCGTGATATCGAGCAGGGAGTAGCGTCCGGTGCTCGCGATGAGTTTGTAACGCGTGACACAGAATTTGCCCTCCTTTTTGGAATCCGGCTTCGAATCCCGGCCCCGGCGATGATCGCGAGGCGCGTACACATGACCGGCACGGTTTTCTGCGAGACGCCCGCGGAGCGTGGCTTCTTTTCTGACCGGAACACCCTCGACGACGGCCAGATATTTCTTTAGTGAGCGGTCCCAGTTTTTTTGGAGATGGAGTTTGGTTTCGAGATTGCGCGCGAAGACCACGAGGCCGGAGGTGTCCCGGTCGATGCGATGCACCACGAACACCCGTGCGTTAGGGCCACCCACCTCGCGGGCGTAGTCGGTGAGTTTCCAGTACAGCGTGTTTTCCTCTTCCTGCTCGGTGGCTATGGTCAGCAAACCGGCGGGCTTGTCCACAACCCAAAACCTCTCCTCCTCGTGGATAATGCGGAAGGGGAGCTGGGATTTGGCGCGTATCGCGCCGGTAACTTTCTTGGTCAGGAAGCCCACCCGATCGCCGGGTTTGAGTCGCCACAGGTGGGAGGTGACCACGCTGCCGTTGACCGTGACAGAGCCGAATTTGAGAAGCTGTTTGACGCCGGTACGCTTCAGGTCCTTCCGGTACTCAAGAAGAAACGGCAGGAGCCGGGCGTCCGCCTTGACGGACACGGACCATTGGGCAGACGGAGGCGCGGGGTTTTTGGGTGATGAGGGTTTCATTGATTGTCCTTGGGCATATGGCGAAAGCCGGTGAGTGATTCGAATTTTTTCCGATAGCGCGCGGCTTCGGAAGGCTGCTCGGTTTCCAGCATCAGGTGTGCCAGGTTGTTGTAGGGTGTGGGGTAATTCGGACGGATTTGAATCGATTTATTGAAAAACTCCTCCGCTTTGTCGAATTCTTTGCGCTGTGCGTAATAGGCCCCCAACGTGTTGTAGCCGGACGAAAAATCAATGACCTTCGCCGGCCGGTACACAAGAAATCCGGTGCAAAGCAAAAGAATGATGACGCCCGGGGGCAGAGGGCGCCGGTGTTGTCCAAAAAAAACAATCGCTGCGTCCAAAAACCATGCTGCATATATGGCAAGCGGCATGATGATGGCAAGGCGGTAACGGGCGATGACGAAAAAGATGAGTATCGAGAAGACCGAACCCAGAAAAAAAAGATGCAGCACCCAGAGCGCGGCCTCCCGCCTTCGAAGCAAAAGCCCCCAGCCGGTGAATCCCAAAAGAGCGACAAGGCCGTAATGGATCGGATTGGCCCGGATGATGGGCAGGAATTCCGCCATCAGCCGGATGTCGACGATATTGGGGATTTCGTACGCGTTGAAAAGGAGCAGGGCCTTCCGAAAAACAAGTTGTGTCTCCTGCCAGGGCTGTTCGGCCATCATTCGCAGTGCCGCGCGCGTCCAAAAGGCCGATGCCTCGGAAGGTTTGAGTGTTTTTCCGGAAAATCGCTCCGCGGTTGCGTGGGATTTTTCAAACAGATTTGTGAAGCGGGTTCCTCCGCCCGGAAGAAGACGGAACGTACCCGTTGATCCCGTATTGTTTCCGATCATCAGATTGACTCCGCCCATGGCACCCAGGGGAATGAAGTCCTTGTGAATAACGTAGTTTCTGGCTGTGTACGGGGCCAGCGCGAGAAGAATTCCCGCACCAAACACCGTCACTGCCAGGAGGCCGCGTTTCCACGAGTGCAATTGCCGCGACAGCATGCGGAGGAGTCCGGCTCCCATGAAGGCGCACGCCAGAATTACGTTGGGGCGGATGAGGGCGGAGATCCCAAAAAGGACGCCGGATGCCAGAAGCCGTGCTTCGCGGTGTTTCGAGGTTCGGAGACCTCCGATCAGGAGCCATAGTCCGGCCGCGTTCAAGCAGACGGAGAGGCTTTCTCCGAGAAGAAAATTTTCGTAAATGACAAAAGGCATGTAGAGAGCGGTAAGAATTCCCGCAAGAAGCGGAATCCTTCCGGGGCCGAAGATCTGCCGGGCGATCAGAAAAACGAGGACCGGCGTCAGGGATCCGATCAGGGCTTGTGTCAGATGAACGGCTGTGAGGCTGGGGCCGAAGAGCCGGATGATCACCGCCACAAAATACGAATAGACCGGTGCCCGATAGGCTGCCTCGGGGATGCGGCACAACCAGTCGCCGGCGGCGATCGTCTGGGCAATTTTCCAGAAAGCGCCGTCATCCAGGGTTTGTGAGAGCGGCTCAAAGAAAGGCGTGGGTTTGAGCAAAAAGAAGTACACGAACCTCAGTCCGATGGCCGCCAGCCAGATGAGGAGGGGCTGGGAAATGCGAATTTTCATGTGAGTATCCTATCACATCGTCGGGGGATTTCTCTTGGTGGATAAACGGGTGGCGGGGTCCGGTTTGGAGTACAATAGCGCTGAATTTGCCCATCGGGCGGGGAGGGTTTAAGTGAAGCAAGGCGGAATCCGGGAAATGATGGCGATCGCGCTGCCGATGGTGGTGTCCTATGGCTGCGACACCTTCATGATTTTTACGGACCGGATGTTTCTCTCACGTTTGGGGCCGGAGCTTATGAACGCCGCACTGGGCGGAGGCCTTACGGCCTATCTCATGATCACCTTCTTCATGGGGCTTGTCGGCTACACGACCGCGCTCTCGGCGCAGTATCTGGGCGCCGGGCAGCGGGACCGCTCCGCGGTGGTTTTGACACAGGCGTTAATTATTGTGGCGGTGGCGGGCCCGGTCATTCTGGTCTTGAGCCCTCTGGCGCACCGGTGGTTTGATTTCATGAACGTTCCGGCCGGGCAGGCTGCTCCGCAGAAGCTGTACTTTGATATCCTTGTGTACGGAGCAGCGCTGAACCTTACGCGGCATGCGTTCTCCTCGTTCTTCTCCGGGGTGGGCCGTACCCGCATTGTGATGGTGGCTTCGCTCATCAGTATGTCCGCCAACATCTTCTTTAATTATGTGTTGATTTACGGCAAATTCGGATTTCCTGCATGGGGGATCGCGGGCGCGGCCGTCGGGACGATCCTGGGAAACGCCGTGGGATGCCTGATCCTTCTGGTTTCCTATCTTGGGCGTGCCAACCGGCTGGAATTTGCGGTGGCCCGGTCTCTGGTCTTCAGCGCCGGGGTGATGAAAAAGCTTCTTCGTTACGGGACACCCGCGGGGATGGAAACCGCGCTCAATATTCTGGCTTTCAACGCGATGGTGCTCACGTTTCATTCCATGGGAACAGTAACGGCAACGGCATCGACGGTGATGTTCAATTGGGACCTCGTGTCCTTTGTGCCGCTTCTGGGGGTTGAGATCGGCGTGACGAGTCTCGTGGGGCGGTACATGGGCGCCTCCGATCCAAAGACGGCGGAACGGGCGGTTCGTTCGGGGCTTAAGATGGGGATCGCGTATTCCGGGATAATATTCGCGGGGTTTGTGCTTTTTCCGGAGGTGCTGGTGAACGTGTTCCGGCCGGATATCGCTGACGGGGTTTTTGCGCAGGCCTTCGGAACGGCGGTCTGGATGTTGCGGTTGGCGGCGCTGTATGTGTTTGTGGACGCGGTGATGGTGGTTTTCGTGGGGGCGCTACGGGGCGCGGGCGACACCCTGTGGGCGATGGGGCTCACGACTTCGCTTCACTGGCTATCGATGCTGCTTCTGGTGCTTTTTTTGAAGGTGTTCGGGTTTTCGGTTGTGGCGTCGTGGCTTGGAGTGATTCTGGGATTTCTGGCCGCGTCGACACTTGTGTTCTGGCGATACAAGAGCGGCGCCTGGAAGCGCCTGCGTGTGGTCGAGGCCGCCCCCTTAGCCGGGGGAGCAGACCCGCAGGGCCGGGTTTGAGGTGAGCGGCGGGAAGTCGGAAGGAGGCATCGGGAGATGAACGCGATGGGTTGGGCCGTTCTGACGGCGGTGATCTGGGGCATCGTGCCCCTCATGGAAAAAAGCGGATTGTCGAAGCTGGATCCCGCGGTGGGGCTC